>JAYVCN010000308.1:0-4689 GCA_043749875.1 Candidatus Eiseniibacteriota bacterium
GCGTGCCGCAGGTGCGGCGGAGTTCGAAGAGAAGCGCTTCTACGTGACGCCGTTTGTCGGCTACACATTCTTTGACAACGAGCGTCTGTTTACGAATGGACAGAAGCTCAGCAACGACATGTATTTCGGCGGCCGCGCCGGCGTGCGGTTGACGCATATGCTGTGGCTCGAATACGCGGGCGGCTATACCAGCACCAAGGACTGCGCGTCCTGCACCGAGCAGTGGGTGCACGGCTCAGCCAACCTCCTGCTGAGCCCCGCGTCATTGCACACCATCAACCCATTCATCTCGCTCGGCGGTGGCGCATCGCAATTCCAGCATGCCTCCGGCGCGGTCGTGAACGCTGGCACATTCGAGGCCGCCGGCGGCTTCCGCGTGCGACTCAATAACTCACTCGGGCTCAGGCTCGAGGCGCGCAATATCCTATGGGTTCCCAAGAAGAACTACACCAAAGCCCACATCGACGACATCATCGTCGGCGCCGGGCTCACATTCGCCTTCGGCGGTAAGGCGGAGTCGATGGAAGACTCCGACGGCGACGGCGTGCCCGACAATCGGGACAACTGCCCGGATACTCCGCGCGGCTGCCAGGTGGACGTGCACGGCTGCCCGACGGACTCTGATGGCGACGGCGTCTGCGACGGCAAGGATCGGTGTCCGAACACCCCGGCCGGCGTCAAGGTGGACGCGAACGGCTGCCCGCTCGATTCTGACGGCGACGGTGTCCTGGACGGCGTCGACCAGTGCCCGGACACCCCGAAGGGCTGCAAGGTCGACGAACGCGGCTGCCCGATCGATTCCGACGGCGACGGCGTTTGTGACGGGCTCGACAATTGCCCGGACACTGCACACGGCTGCCAGGTGGACGCGCACGGTTGCCCGATCGATTCGGACGGCGACGGCGTCTGCGACGGCCTCGACAAGTGTGCCGATACGCCTGCAGGTGTGAAGGTCGACCAGGACGGTTGCCCGATCGTGAATCGCGAGAAGCAGCTCGAGATGGAGCTGCTCGACACCGGCCGGATCCGGATCTCGAATATCAACTTCGACTACGACAAGGCCACCATCCGGCCCGAAGCGTTCGCGATCCTCGACACCGTCGGCAGGGTGCTCACCAAGTGGCCCGGGCTCAGGATCGAGATTGACGGCCATACCGATTCGCGCGGCAGCGACCTGTACAACCACAACCTGAGCCACCGGCGTGCCGAAGCGGTACGTGTGTACCTGCTCAAGCACTTCTCGCAGTTCAAGTCCACCCAACTGACGTCCAAGGGTCTGGGCGAGTCCGTGCCGCTCGTGCCCAACACGAGCCCGGCGAACATGCAGCAGAACCGCAGAGTCGAGTTCGTGGTGCTGAACAAAGAGATTCTCAAGCGCTCGAAGTAGCGCGCCCACATAGTCAAGAGGAGAGACCCAATGCTCACGTTCAGTCGACCTTCAGCACAACGCGCACTCGTTCTCGCAAGCGTCGCGCTTCTCGTCGGTACTTCGGGCTGCTTCACGGCCAAAGGGCCATGTCCGCTGGTCGCCCCGCGCCCATTGGCGACGATCGCGGTCACGCCGAACCCGGCCACGATGGCGATCAATGCAACGCAACAATTCGTCGCCACGGGCAAGGACGCCAATGGTGTCGTGATCACGATATTGCCGGCGCCGACGTGGTCTGTCGTCGCGGGTGGCGGCACGATCAACAGCACTTCGGGCGTCTTCACGGCCGGGGCGGCGACGGGAACGTTCACGAATACCGTCAAGGCAACGAGTGGCGGCATATCGGGCTTCGCCACCGTGATTGTGACCGCCGCCGGCGGAGGTGCGTTGGCGACGATCACGGTCACGCCGAACCCGGCCACGATGGCGGTCAATGCAACGCAACAATTCATTGCCACGGGCAAGGACGCCGGTGGCGTCGTCGTTCCGATCACGCCGGCGCCGACGTGGTCTGTCGTCGCGGCGGGAGGCACCATCAACAGCGGCTCGGGCCTGTTCACGGCGGGTGGAGTCACGGGAACGTTCACGAATACCGTCAAGGCAACGAGTGGCTTGATTTCGGGCACGGCCACTGTGACGGTGAGTGCATCGGGTGGGGCGTCGCTGCTGGGCTCCGCAGCGACATTCGCGGTGCTGGGCGGATCGACGGTGACCAATACGGGTTCGACCACGACCATCGTGGGTGACGTGGGTGTGAACCCGGGGTCCGCGCTCACCGGCCTTCCCATAGGACAGCCGACCGGAGGATCGCGCCACGTTAACGACGCGGCCGCGGTGACGGCGCAGTCGAATCTCACGACTGCCTACAACGATCTCGCGGGCAGGCCCTGTGGCACCAACATGACCAGCTTGGACCTGGGCGGCAGGACGCTCGCTGCGGGCGTCTATTGCTTCAATAATTCAGCTGCACTGACGGGAGCAGTGACGTTCGATGGTGGAGGCAATCCCAATGCGCTGTTCATCATCCAGGTCGCGAGCACGCTCACAACCGCGTCGAACGCGGCGGTCACGCTGATCAATGGGGCCAATGCGAACAACGTGTATTGGCAGATCGGCAGCAGCGCGACTGTTGGCTCGGGCAGCGCATTCAAGGGCAATATCGTCGCGCTTCAGAGCGTCACCTTGAATACCGGCGCGAACCTGGTGGGCAGAGCTCTGGCGCGCAATGGCGCGGTGACGCTGGATTCGAATGCCATCAGCCTGCCGTAGCAGGTGCACGGCTCAGGGGCGACGCCTGCCGGCGTCGCCCCATGCACCAAAGTAAAGCTCTGATGAAAACGAACAGGGACACGCCTCACCTGCGAGGCGCCATGTCGAGCGGGGGAGAAGGAGAGAATGATCGTGAGCGGTGCCCGGAGAGGGGGCTGCCCTATCAAGTGCGCGAATACGCTTCTTGCTCTACATCCAACAACCAATCGGAGGTTACGATGCACACGCTCATGAGGACACCCGCCCGGGCACAGGAATACCTGGCGGCAGTCCTGCTTTCGTGTCTGACCCTGCTCGGGGTGGGTTGCTCCAAGCAGAACCACATGGCGACGAGCCCCTCGACCGATCGCGCTCTCTCCCAGAATGCAGATCGCGCCAAGCCAAGCGCTAACTTGTCATTGCTGGGTACGGCATCGAGCTTCGCCGTCTTGGGCGGTTCTACGGTGACCAGCACCGGGCTCTCCGTCCTCACCGGCGACCTGGGTGTGAGCCCTGGGACGGCAATCACCGGCTTCGGGCCGGGCGTGGTGACGGGCACGATCCACGCCGGGGATCCGGTGGCAGCGCAGGCACAGAGCGACCTGACCACGGCCTACAACGGCCTGGCCGGACTTCCGTGCGGTACGACCTTGACTGGCCAGGACCTGGGTGGGAAGACGCTCACACCCGGTGTGTACTGTTTTGCGTCGTCGGCGCAGCTCACGGGCACGCTCACGCTCGACGCGCAGGGCAAGCCCGACGCCGTGTTCATCTTCCAGATCGGCAGCACGCTTACGACCGCCACCAACTCGGCCGTGGTCATGATCAATGGTGGCCGGGACTGTAATGTCTTCTGGCAGGTCGGCAGTTCCGCGACAATCGGCACGGGTACGAAGTTCACGGGCAACATCATCGCGCTCGCGAGCATCACCCTGACGACCGGCGTGACCCTGTCGGGTAGAGCGCTGGCGCGAACGGGTGCCGTGACCATGGATACGGACGTGGTCTCCGCCGGGAATTGCACGCAGGTGGTGCCGCCAGGCAATTGCCGTGTCAGGGTGACCGGCGGCGGCAGGATCGACGTCCCCGGGGGCTCTGCCAGCTTCGGCTTCGATGTGCGACAGACGAGCGATGGCCGAATCAGGGGCGGGCTGCAGTTCGAGAACCGCGCCACCGGTACGATCCTGCGCATCCAGAAATTCACCTCATTCATGATCGTTGGCCGAACCGCTACGTTCGTCGGTTCCGGCACGATGAATGGTCTGCCGGGCACGTTCACGGTCATGGTGACGGATCTGGGCGAGTCCGGCCGCAATGACCGATTCTCGATCGCCATCTCGGGCGGCCCGACGATCGAGGGGCGACTGCGCAGCGGCAATGTCCAGATCCACGAGAAGAAGTGCGGCCATGGCGACGGCGACGGCAACGGCGACGACGACGACGACGACGAGGACGGCGGTCATGGTGACGACGGCGGCCACGGCGACGATGGCGGTCACGGTGACCAGGGTGGTCACGGCGATGGCGAACACGGCGGGCACAAGTAGCCAGCCTGCGTTCCTGTCTCAGGACGATTCGCTCGGCCTTGCCGTTCTCAGTTGGACGGCAGGGCCGAGTCCGTTCTCGGGACCGTGTGATGCGAGGTGGCGGGCGGGTCGGCGATTTCCCCGCTCGGCCGGCTTCTGGCCCCCATCTTGCCCTCTTAGCAGGTGCGGACCGGATGCGGCCGATGCCGACCGCGATCGATTCCGCTCCAACCTCATGTCCCAACGAACGATGGAGGGTGCGCGATGCCTCCGCTGGTTCAGATCTGCATTGTAATAGCAACAATCGGGTTGCTTGGGCTTGGCCTGCTGGCCCTGCGCATGATCTCGCGTTTCCTCGACAAGACGGCGAACGACATGTCGCAACTCACGCTTTCGGTCCGTGACACGCTGACCCAGGTCGATCTCACCGCCGTGGAAGCCCGTGCGGTCGTGAGCTCGGTCCGAGACTGCGTCCCGCCCGTGCGG
>JAYVCN010000309.1:0-4424 GCA_043749875.1 Candidatus Eiseniibacteriota bacterium
CGGATCGCTCGCCCACTGGCATCCGCATCTTCACCTGGTCGTCACCGACGGTGGGTTTCGACGCGACGGCCGCTTCGTGACGCAGAGCGCGCACGAGGCAGCGGTGCTCGCCGAGGCGTGGCGGCGCGCGGTGCTGGCGCTGTTCGTGCGCGAGCACTGGCTGGAGGAGGACGCGGCGGCGGCGATGCTCACTTGGCCATACTCGGGATTCAGCGCGTACGTCGGGCCGGCGATCGAGCAGGAGGACCGCGCGGCCGTGTTGCGCGTGGCGCGCTACGGGGCGCGCGCGCCAGTGGCGGAGTCACGACTCTCCTACGACGCCGAGCGCGCCGAGGTGGAGCTGGCATCGGACGCGGTCGAAGGCCCGTACGTGGGCGTGCACACGTTCGCGGCGGTGGAGTTCCTGGCGCGGCTCGTGGATCACATCCCGGCGAAGGGCGAGGTGCGGGTGCGCTACTACGGAGCGTACGCGAGCCGGCGGCGCGGCTGGTGGCGACAGCGCGGCGTGGTGCTGGCGGGGGCAGGGCACGAGCAGGCGCTCGATGACACGGAGCGCGAGGGGGCTGCATGGCCGGCGCTCAAGGCGCGGCGGCGGCGCTGGGCGGAGCTACTGCGGAGGGTGTTGGAGGTCGACGTCGAGGTGTGCCCGAGATGCGGCGGTGAGATGCGCATCCTCGCGTTCGTGACCAAGCACGCGGTGGTCACGCGGCTCATTCCTATCCTTAAGGAAATTCCAATCCTTCTCCACCGACGTCTGGTCGTACGCGCTCGCGAACAATCTCACGTACGTCCCGACGGGCTCCCCGCAGGCCCCGGGACGCGCGATGCATGCGGCGATCTACGATCCCGATGGCCACCGCATGCTCGTGTTCGGCGGCATGAACGGGAACACGCCCCTGGACGCCGACGTGTGGCAGCTCACGTTCGCCGGCGCGACGGTGTCCGCGCCGCCGCCTGCGACACCGTCGCTGCGGCTCGCCGCCGCGGCACCGAATCCCGCGCCGGACGCCGTGACGATCGACTTCGCGCTGCCCGCTGCGGCCACGGCCTCCCTGCGCATTTACGATGTCACGGGGCGCTGCGTGCGAACGCTCGCCGAAGGAGCGCAGCCCGCGGGGCCGCGCAGCATCCGCTGGGACCGCACCACGACGAGCGGCGCGAGGGCCGCAGCCGGGCTCTACTTCTATGAGCTGCGAACGGGCGGCGCCGGCATCGCGCGCAGGGTGGTGCTCATCGATTGACCCACCAGCCGCGCCTGCCCCCGCGGCAGCGCGCGTGCAGTCCAGCAGCCATTCACAATGCCGTCCGGCCCGAACGGGGCTACGGTGACGTTTCGGCGCGCTGACGCGCGGTGGATGTTCTTCTACGACTCGATCCACCATCGCGGCCAGATGACGGTTTACCTGCGCGCGGTGGGCGGCCGGGTGCCCTCTATCTACGGGGGCAGCGCCGACGAGCCGTGGTCGTAGGCGGCTCCGAGCCGGTGAAGAGGGGCGTTAATCCGCCACGACGATCCGGCGCGAGAGTTTCGTGCCGGCCGCACGCAACTCGTAGAAGTAGAGTCCCGGCCGCACGAGGCTCCCGGCGTCCGTGCGACGGTCCCAGCGCGCGCGATTGCGGCCCGCAGGCGCCAACCCCGCGAACAACGAGCGCACGCGCCTTCCCTCGACATCATAGACGCGCAACGTTGCAGGGCCCGCCGCAGGCAGCGTGAACGACAGATCGACGGCTGAACGAGCGGGGTTCGGCACAGGCGGCGCGAGAGCGATCGCCGTCACCGCAGCGTCGGCGCCGACGACACCGCTGAACTGCAGCGCCAGCAGGTCGGTGAAGGGCGTGCTGACGGAAAAGCGAATCCAGCCACCGTAGACCAGCAGGCGGTCATTCGTGGGATCGTACACACTCCTGGAGCCCTCGCGGCCCTGCGGGCCGACGCCACCCGGTGCGAGCGCGCTCCATGCGGCGCCTGGCCCCGTACCCAGCGCCAGCACTTCCGAATGTTCCACGCTGTTGTCGTACCCGCCATAGAGCAGGAAGCGGTCGCGCGCCGAATCGTAGGCCATCGTCGCGGCGACCAGCGCAGAGGGACCTGCGGGCCCGGGGCTCCATTGATCTGTGGTGAGATCGAGCATCCACGTTTCGGAGTTCAGGGGCGTGCCGCCGTAGAGCGCCATACGATGGTGCGTTCCGTCGTAGGCGGCGGCGAAATCGCGACGACCCGAGGGTCCGTTCCCGTAACCGATCAAGGACCATCCCTGACCGCTGGGGTTGTCGCCGAGAGACAACGCCCACGTATCCGTAAACCATGTGCCATAGAGGTCTTGCCCGCCGAACACGACCATGCGATTGCGCACGGCATCGTAGATGGCCGTGTGGCCTTCGCGCGCCGGTGGTGGCTGGAGCTGGTTGAGATACGACCAGGTCGGCGTCCCCGAGAGCGACAGGATCCAGGTGTCGTTCTGGGAGTTCGTGTAAGCATTGAATCCGCCGAACACGACGAGCCGATCGCGCACCGGATCGTAGATGGCGCTCGCGCTCTGCCGCGACGACGGCGGCGTCCCGTTCGTCACGAGCCGCGTCCAACCTTGTCCTGAGGCGATCGGCAGCACGAACACATCCGATGTGCCCGAATTGAACAGGATCAGGCGGTTGTGTACGGCATCCCGCACCATCGAAGTATAGAGAGAGTGTTGGGACGGGATATTCGAGACGGGCAGGAGCATCCACGCGGGGGTCGCGCCCGATTCATCCAGCGCCCACACATCCCCCAGAGGAGACCCATTGTAGCCGTTGAACACGATGTCCCGGTCGTGCACCGGGTCGTGAATGGCCGCATGGTACATGCGTGCGGCAGGTGCGCTGCCGCCCGGCGCGATTGCCGACCACGCCGGCGCCCCCGCGAAGGAGAGCGCATAGGAGTCCCCGAAATAGCTGCCGTTGTACCCGCCGAAGATGCGCATCTCGTGGCGCTGCGGATCATACGTGGCGCTGTGGAACGCCCGCGCGGAGGGAGCCGTTCCCGGTGCGCTCAAGAGGGTCCACGCCGGGCTGCCCGCCAGCGAGAAGGACCACGTATCCGCGTAGTACGCGGCGCCCAATCCGCACGAGAGGAGCAGGCGTTGTTGGTCCGGGTCGTAGACAAGGCTGGCCCAGCGTCGCCCCGCCGGGGGCGTGCCCGAGGGTGAGAGGAGTGACCACGCCGGCGTCCCGGCCAGCGACAGCGCCCAGACATCGTTAAAGTTCGACGCCCCGGCGCCCCCGAACACGATCATGCGGTCGTTCACCGGATCGTAGGCGGCGCAGTGTGCAGAACGAGGCGCCGGAGGCGTCCCTGTCGGCGCGAGCTGCGTCCAGGCCTGCGAGCCGGAAAGGGACAGCTGCCAGACGTCGTTGAGGAGCGTGCCGTCGGCAGACTTGCCCCCGAAGATGACCATGCGGTTGCGCACGGGGTCGTAGACCATCGAATGCCATTGCCGCGCGCTCGGCGGGGTGTCGCTGACAGCGAGCGGCGTCCAGGCGCCGGAGCCCGAGACGTCCATGAAAATGGTCTCGTTGGAAAGCACGTTTTGCGCGAGATTGACCACGCCACCGAACATGACGGCACGGTCACCGGCGGCATCAAACGCGACGGCATGACCGAAGCGTCCGATGGGCGGCGGCAGCACGGTCCAAGAGCCGTCGGATGGACCGCAGCGCGCGGGTTGCGGCAGCGCGCACGCAACGACGAGCGCGCAAACGGCGAAATGGCGAGCCAGCGGCCCGCGGCATGCCTTCAGGGTTCGAGCGATCATCAGCGAGCCTCCCTACAGTCATGCGACGGTTCTGGCGAGTCGCAGCTTTGGATTCGTCAGCTCACGGACTGGGGGCCGTGCTCGCGCGCATTCGACAGCGCGGTGCCGGCCGCTCCGAAAGGAGCGGCAGAACGGTGGAACAGACTGAGACTAGTACCAATGAAGGGCACCTGATAGCGCGAAATATGCGCACCCTTCTTGTCGCGACCCCGCCCGATCCGAGGGCGGCGAGCGCGGGTCAAACCAGCGTCCACCCCAGCTTCGCCTGCGCCCACAACAGCGCCTGCAGCGCGATCATCGATGTGATCCCCGCGATCGCGTCGTCCGCCACGATGCCGAAGCCTCCCGGCAGGCGTTGCGCCTCGTTCGCGCCCAGCGGCTTCCAGATGTCGAACAAGCGAAAGAGGAAGAACGCCGCCACGAACACGAGCGGCCGGTGCGGCGCGAGCAGGAGCGCGAGCGTCTGGCCGATCGCTTCGTCGATCACGATGGGGCCGGCGTCGTGCCCCAGGTCCTTCTCGGCCTCCCCCGCCGCCCACACGGCGATCACCGTGCCCAGCACGAGCAGCGCGCAGAAGACCGGCACCGCAGGCACCGGCAGGAACCAGCCGATCCCGGCGATGAGCGCGCTCC
>JAYVCN010000310.1:0-6630 GCA_043749875.1 Candidatus Eiseniibacteriota bacterium
ACACGCTGCAACGCCGCGGTCTCGCCCGCGCGTGGCGGGTGCGGCCAGTCGTGCGGTGTGGGCAGAGTACCGCTCCACGGCAGACGCGCCTCGAAGCTCGCACCCAGCGGCGGCGCGAGGGCGAGGCCGCAGCAACTGCCCACCAGGGCGCCGGCGAGCAGGATCCAGATCAGCGTGCGCGCGCGGACCAGCTTGCGCGCGGGCAGCTCGGCGGCTTCCGTGTCGCGCATCGAGACCTCCCGGCATTCAGCGTGTGCCGGCCCGCATCCTGCGAGCCGAACCCACGCTAGCGGGGAGTCCTGCGAGGCGCAAGCGCGCGGCGCCTCAGCCGCCGGTGCGCAACCTCGTCGCGGCAGAGCCCTCCGCCGCGGGCAGCGTGAACCAGAACGTGCTGCCCTCGCCGGGCGAGCTCTCCACCCCGATGCGGCCGCCGTGCTGCTCGACGATGCCCTTGCAGATCACGAGCCCGAGTCCCGTGCCGCCGACCTTGCGCGTCGAGCCCGAGTCGATCTGCTGGAATTTCTTGAACAGCTTCGGCAGATCCTTCGCGGCGATGCCATCGCCGTGGTCGCGCACCGAGACGCGCAGCACGCGATCGGCGAGCGAGGCCTCGATGCGTACACCCCCGCCCGCGGGCGAGAACTTGATGGCGTTCGACAAGAGATTGGTCACGACCTGGGTGATGCGATGCGCGTCGAGCATCGCGTCCGGCAGCACCTCGGGAAGCACCAGCTCGAGCTTGATGCGGCGCTCCTCGAGCTGCATGCGCAGGTTCTGCGTCGCCTGTTGCACCACGGGTTCCAGGCGCTGGCGTTCGATCGTCATGGGCAGGGACGCTGATTCGAGCTTGGAGAAGTCGAGGATATCGTTGATGAGCAGCAGCAGCCGCTCGGCGTTCGCGTGCGCGATGGTGAGCAGCTTGGACTGCTGGTCGCTGTTCTGGAAATAGCGCGAGTCCGACAGCAGCTCGAGCGCACCCTTGACCGACGTGAGCGGCGTGCGGATCTCGTGCGACACCACCGCCACGAAGTCGGACTTCAGGCGATCGAGCACCTTGGTGTGTTCGAACAGCTGCGAGTTGCGCACCTGCACGGCCGCCTGCGTGGCGAACATGCGCAGGAACTCGACGTCGTCGTCGCTGAACCCCTCGGTGCGATCGAGCACCACCAGCACGCCGATGGCCTGACGTTCCTGCACCATGGGCACCGCGAGCAACTCGTGCGCGATGGGCCCGGCGAAGCCGGGCAGCTCGAACCGCTCGCCGCCGGGACTCCCCCGCCGTGCCGCGCTCTGCTGCGACGCGACCTGGCCCAGCAGCCCGGTGCCGGCCACGAAGTGCGGGGCGCCGTCCTCCACGAGCGGCAGCTCGATGCCGTGCGCGGCCACGCCGCGGAACTCACCGGTCTCCTCGCTCTGCAGATACACCACCGCGGCGCGCGCCGACACCAGTCGCGACGCGGTCTCGGCGATGCCCTGCAGGCGCGGCTGCAGCTCGAGGTTGGCGCCGATCTCCATCGACACCCGGTACAACGTGTCGAGATTGCCGGTCGCCTGCGCGACACGCTCGCGGAGCTCTTGCTCATGCCGCTGCAACACCTCATTCTGGCGCTGGAGCTGCTCGAGCAGGGCACGGTTCTCGACTTTGAGCCGGCGGTTGCGCAGGTGACGGATCACCGTCCTCGGGATGTCACCGATCTCCTCGAACGGCTTGGTGAAGTAATCGCTCGCCCCCTGGCGCAACGCGTCGATCGCGGTCTGCATCGAGGCGTAGCCGGTCATCAGGATCACGGCGACCTCGGGATCCATGGCGCGCGCGTGCCGCATCACGTCGAGCCCGGATTTCCCGGGCAGCGAGATGTCGGTGAGGATCAGGTCCGGGCACTCCGCGGTGATGGCGGCCATGGCCTTTTCCGCCGTGTCCGCGAACAAGAGTTCGTACGGCTCGCCGCTCAGCACCTCGCGCAACACGTCCGCGACCGTGTCGTCGTCCTCCACCACCATGACGCGGGCGGGAGGCGGGAGCAGTGCGGGCGTGGCGTTGGCCATGGAGCTGGCGCGATCCGAGCCGGGTTCGGGAGTCATGCGGGGTTCCTGGACCTCAGTGCGAGTGCGACGGTCCGCTGGCCGCGGTGCGGTGGCGTCCGGCCTTCTTGGCGAGCCCGAGCGCGCGTTCGGCTGCGCCCAGAAGTTCCGTGGGATCCAGCCCGTCGCGCGGCGAGGCGGCCACGCCCGCCGACACGGAGAGCTTGCCGACACGCGGGAAGCGGTGTTCCTCGAGCGCGTGGCGCAGGCGTTCGGCGAGCCGGCGTGCCGGCGCCAGGTCGCAATCCGGCAGCACCACGCCGTACTCGTCGCCAGCCAGGCGCGCGACGAAATCGCCTTCGCGCAGCGCCAGCTTGAGCACCAGCGCGCACTCTGCGAGCACCTGGTCCCCGGTCTCGTTCCCGAACTTCTCGTTGATGCCCGCGAACAGGTCGAGGTCGAGCGTCACCACGGCGAGCGGGGTGCCCGCGCTCTCGGCGCGTCCCATCTCCTCCACCAGGCGAAGGTGGAATGCCCGCGCATCGGCGAGCCCGGTGATGGCGTCACGGCCGGGTTGGCGCTTGAGGTGTTCGAGCTCGAGCCGCGCCCCCAGCGCGGCGCCGAGCGCGCCGGAGGCCGTGCGCACGAGTGACAGTTGCTCAGGTCGCCAGTGCTGGCCCTTGCGCGCCAGCAGGTCCAGCGCGCCGACGCGATCCTTGCCGCGAAACAGCGGCACGCCCAGCGCCTCGCGCAGGTCGCCGGCGCCGCGCTCCCACGAGCCGAGCGCGCAGCACGGATCGAGCGTGCCCTCGGCCGACAGCGCGTGCAGCGCGACGCCGTCGCAGTCGAATGCCGACAGCAACGCGGCGAGCGAGCGTTCGAGCGCCGTGGGGTCGGCGTGCGACGACAGCAGCGCCTCGCACGCGTCCCACAGGCAGCCGGACGCCGCACGGCGATCCGCACGGCGCGGCGATTCCGCCGCCGTGCGCGTGTCTCCCTTGCGCTCGCGCGGGCCGTGCGCCTCTGCGGACGCCGCGTCTTCAGGCCGCGTGCGGCCGGTGAACGGGGCTACCGAGGACCGCTTTGAGGCCCCGGAGCCGGGCAGTCGCTTCTTGGATTCGGCCGGACTCACGAAGGACGACCTCCAGTTTTTCGCGAACGCCGGGCGCGTACCCGGCAGGGTTCATGAGCATGAGCTGCGTGTTGCCGCGCACGCCCACCAGGGCGTTGTTGATCTCGTGATGGATCCCGAGCGCCTCCCGCACCCGGGCGGTCCAGGATTCCTGTTCGTTCCACCACTGCTCGACGATCTGCCGCAGCGCGGTCGCTACCGCGGCCTCACCCGCGCGCTCGTTCGCGCCGGCCAGTTCGAGGAGCTGTTCGTGCAACCGTTCCCACGGCGGCGGCGGCAGCGCCTCCGTTCCACCCTGCGCAGGCACGGTCAGGCTGCCTCGTCGCGCTGGGTCGCGGCCTTCTGCATGCGGAGCTTGAGCCGGGACATCGCGCGCGTATGCACTTGCGAGACGCGCGACTCGGAGATGCCGAGCGTGCGTCCGATCTCCTTGAGCGTCAGGTGTTCGTAGTAGTAGAGCGCCACGACCAAGCGCTCCTGCTCCGGCAGCAGATCGATCGTGCCGAGCAGCATGCGTCGGGTCTGGTCGTCCTCGAGGCGTGCCTCGAGGTCGACCGTGTTGGGATCCGCGAGATGGTCGGCCAGCGTGCCCTGGTCCTCACCGTCGTTCGTGCGCGCCTCGTCGAGCGACACCAGCACAGCGCCGCGTACGTGGTCGAGCAGGCGGTAGAAATCATCGCGCGACATCTTGAGCTCGCGGGCCACTTCTTCCTCGGAGGCGGCGCGGCCGAGCTTCTGGTCGAGCTTGCGCGTGACCCCGTCGAGGTTGCGGGCCTTGCGCCGCATCGAGCGCGACGCCCAATCGAGTGCGCGCAGCTGGTCGAGCACCGCGCCCTTGATGCGCCACACGGCGTAGGTCTCGAACTTCACGCCCTTGCGCGTGTCGAACTTCGCGTGCGCGTCGAGCAGTCCGAGCACACCGGCCGAGTACAAGTCCTCGTGGTCCACATTGCGCGGCAGCGTGGCCGCGACGCGCTCGACCACGTGACGCACCAGCGGCGCGAACCGCTTGAGCAGGTCGTTCTTGTTGTAAGTAACCGGGGCACCCGAGCGCAGCTCGGGTCGGGCCCCCATGCGGAGTTCGGGTCGGGCCGGCTCGCGCGGGGACGCCGAGCGAAGCTCGGGCCGGGCACGACGGCCGGGCACGACCTTGAGCGCGGGACGCGCGGTACCCGTCCGAGGGATGGGTCCACCCGTCCGACGGACAGGTCCGGTTGCAGACTTCTTGCGGGCGGAGGCAGACAGCGTGGCGGCGCGGGGCATCAGGGGTCTCCTAGGCTTCGAGGCGGTGAGACTTTTCCGACGACAGCTCGGAATCGGGACCCGAGGGGACGGGCTTCCACAGGCGTGCAGCGAGTGCTCGGTAAGCGATGGCGGCGGGTGACAGCGGGTAGGCGAGCACCACCGGCTCCTGGTCGCGGACCGCGCGCGCGACCGCGGGGTCGAACGGCACCGTGCCGAGCGCCTCGACCTCGAGGTGGAGAAAATGGCGCGCGAACAACTGCATGCGCTTGGTGGCCTCGTCGGCTTCCTCGAGCGTCGTGGCCATGTTGACGATCAGCCGCGGCGCACGCGCGAGCGCGCCCGCATGCTGAAGCGTCTTCACCAGGCCGTAGGCGTCGGAGCACGAAGACATCTCGGGCGTGGCCACCACGAGCAGGTCGTGGGCCGAGCGGCACAGCTCGAGCGTCTGGCGGCTCATCACCGACGCGGTGTCCACGATCATCAGGTCCGCGCTCTCGTCGGCGAGGCCGAGCGAGCGCAGCAGCAGTTCGCGGCGGTAATCGTCGAGCTCGGCCAGTTCGGGTGAGCTGGCGGCACCCGGCACGAGCGTCACGTGCTCGGGGCAGTGCACCACCACCTCGTCGAGGGTCTTCTCGCCCGCCAACACATGGCCCAGGTCCCAGCGTGGGTGCACCCCGAGCAGCAGGTCGAGGTTCGCCTGCGCGAGGTCGCCATCCACGAGCACGACGCGCGCGCCGCGCTGTCCGAACGCGAGTGCCAGGTTTGCCGCCAGATTGCTCTTGCCCACACCGCCGCGGCCGCTGGTCACGACCAGCGTGCGCACGCGGCTGCGCGACAGCTGCGAAGCGTGTCCGGCGCCGAACTCCGCCGGCACGGCGGAACCGCCCGGCACCAGCCGCACGCTCGCGGACTTGGAATCGCTGCGCCGGCTCACGCGGCCTCCGCGGCGATGACGCAAAGCGCACGCACGAATCGCCAATAACGCAACGCGCGTGCGGTGCGGGCCAGGGGCCACTCCAGGCCCAGGCGCTCGAGTCGGCGCTGTTCGGCGTGCAGAGAGACCACCGCCGCTTCGGCCGCGTCGAGACGCGCGGGGGCGCTCGCCGGCATGATCCGGCGCGTGTCGCTCGCCAGCGTCATCCGCGGCGTCAGTCGCTCGAGCTCCCGGGGAACGAATCCGTTCATGCCGCCCTCCGCAGCGCGGAGCGAAGCCCGAGCTCGCGCGACAACAGCCGCAGCGCCATGGAGGCGCGCCGCTCGACCTCGCGCGTGGTGAGCCGCAATGCGCCCGCGGCCTCGAGCGTGGTCAGTCCTTCCAGCAGTTGCAGCGACAGCACCACCCGTTCCAGCTCGGGCAGTGCCGCGAGCGCGGCCGCGACCTGCTCGCGCGTGGGCGCTTCGCCGACAGCGGACGGCGCGCGCGACTTCACGCGGCCTTCCGCAGCGTGGAGCGACGGCGCTCCGGGCGCTCGAGCAGCGCCCTGCGCACGGCACGGCGCAGCTCATCGACGTGAAACGGCTTGGGGAACACCTCGGAGACTCCGGCGCGCACCAGTTCGCGCACCGTCTCGGGCGAGCCGTAGGCGGTGACCACGATGACCGGCTGCGCATGACGGCCGCGCGACAGCTTGCGTGCCAGCTCGAGCCCGGACAGGCCGGGCAGGCGGAGATCGGTGATGACCAGATCGCTGCGGTGCGCCCGCAGCCACACGAGGGCCTCTTCTGCGGTGCGGAAGGTGTCGATCGTGTAGCCGTCGTCGGAGAGTCCCTCGGCGAGGGCCCATGACGTGGTCGGCTCGTCTTCGACGATCAGGATGTGGGGCATCAGCGGCTCCGGGCACGGGTGGCGTGGTTCGGTTCACCGCTGCTTTTTGCAGCCCCCATGCCACGATCCGGCCGCGACGGGAAAGGATTCGCGGGTGCATTCCCCCAGCCCCGTGCCGGAGCGCGAAATCACGCGAGGGTTGAGCCCCAGTCGCCAGCACGACAATGCGTTAGCAACTCCACCCGCGGCATCACCGCTGCCCCACCCCGTCCGAACTCCCCGCCCGGGGACGGCGCCTGGAAGCGCGACGGCCGGGCGCTTGGGGCGCCCGGCCGCTCAACTCCGCACCGCCCGGCTCGCCCGAGCGATGGTTTCTTGACCGGTGCTCAGCCCGGCTCGTTGTCCTCTGCATCGTCACTGATTGCGTATTCCTTGAGCTTCGTGCGCAACGTCTGGCGCGCGATCC
>JAYVCN010000311.1:0-3278 GCA_043749875.1 Candidatus Eiseniibacteriota bacterium
CTCGGACAGCCGGCGGCGCACCATGCGCTGCACCGTGCGCGGCGATAGAGCTATTCGCGCGCCGGAGGCGCGCATGCGTCCCACAAACAGCGGCTCGTCGCGCGCGCCGCTCGGACGCCCTTCGAGCGCCAGGTAGCGGTCGAGCGCAGCGAGCGCGCGCTCGCCGACCGGTGTGACGCGCTCCTTCCTGCCCTTGCCGCGCACGCGCAGCAGCCGCCCGCCGCGGTCGAGATCGCCGCGATGCAGACCGAGCAGTTCGGACAGGCGCAGGCCAGAGGAGTACGTCAGCTCGAGCAGGGCCAGGTCGCGTGCGGCGGTGGGATCAGGCGCGAGCGCGAGCCGGTCGAGCGCGTCGTTCAGGTCCACGCGCGGCAGCGTGCGCGGCAGCCGCCGCGGCAGGCGCGGGAACGGCAGCGCGCGCGCGGGATCGGTGGTGAACAGTCCGCGACGCACGCCGAAGCGGCCGAAACTGCGCCACGCCGCCAACGCGCGCGCCGTGCTCGAGGCGGCGTGCCCGGTGCGGAACAGCTCGCGCAATGCGCGCTCGAGCAATGCTTGATCCCATTCGCCAGCGCGCACCGGCTTGCCCTCGCCCGCGGCCAGGTCCAGCACGCGCGTCAGATCGGTGCGGTAGGCCGCGAGCGTGTGCGGCGAGCAGCGGCGCGCCGACTTGAGCTCGGAGAGGAACAATTCGAGCGCTTCACGCACTGGTGGGCTCGGCGGCGACCCTGGTCTTGCACTTCGGGCATACCAGCGCCGTGCCCGACTTGAAGGTCTTCTCCACCATCAACGGCGAATCGCCGTTGGGGCATGGGATCTTGACCGGCTTGTCCCACAGTGCGTAGTCGCAGTCCGGCCAGCGCGTGCAGGAATAGAAGATCTTGCCCTTGCGGCTCTTTTTCTCGGCAAGCTCACCGATCCCGCACTGCGGACAGGGCACGCCAAGCGTGAACGGCTTGGTGAACTTGCACTCCGGCCGGCGCTCGCAATGGATGTAGCGCCCGTACGGGCCATTGCGCGCCACGAGCCCGGAGCCGCACAGCTCGCACTTGCCGTCCACCGGCACCGGCAACTCGGACTGGTCCAGTGGCTGCGTGTGCTTGCACTCCGGGTAGCCGGGGCAGGCGAGGAAGGCGCCGTTCCTGCCGAACTTCTTCACCAGGTGGTGCAGGCCGCACGACGGGCACAGGATGTCGGTCTTCTCGAGCAGCGATTTCTTGATCTCACTCGTGCGCTTCTTGACCGCCTCAAGGTCGCGCGACAGCGGCGTCCACAGGTCGCGCACCACGTGCTGCCACTCGCGCTTGCCCTCCTCGATCTCGTCGAGCTCCTCTTCCATGCCGGCGGTGAACTCGAGGTTGAACACGTCGGGGAAATGCGTCACCAGCAACTTGGTCACGAGCATGCCGAGGTCGGTGGGCTTCAACGACCGACCCTCGCGCTCGACGTAGTCGCGCTTGGTGATCGTGGAGACGATGGTCGCGTAGGTGCTCGGGCGGCCGATGTTCTCCTCCTCGAGCGCCTTGATGAGCGACGCGTCCGTGTAGCGCGGCGGCGGCTGCGTGAAGTGCTGCTCGGGGCGCACGGGTTCCACCGCCGCGCCGACCTCGGACAGCTCGGCTGACGCCTCGCGGGCCGGCTCGGCCAGCGCCTCACTCGCCACCGTGAGCGCCCAGCCCTGCTGCAGCTCGGGCAGGCGCCCCTCCTCGGCCTCGTCGTCCTCGTCGCGGCCGTAGACCTTGAGCCAGCCGGGGAAGCGCAGCACGCTGCCCGAGGCGCGCAGCCCCAGGCGGCCCGCCTCGATGTCCACGGCGGTCTGGTCGAACTCGGCCGGCGTGGACTGCGACGCCACGGCGCGCTTCCAGATCAGGTCGTAGAGTTTGAACTGCTCCTCGCTCAAGAACGGGCGCAGCGACGCCGGCGTGCGCTCGATGGCGGTGGGGCGGATGGCCTCGTGCGCCTCCTGCGCGCCCTTCTTGCTCTTGTAGAAGTTCGGCTTCTCCGGCACGTAGGCGTCGCCGTACTCCTTGCCGAGCCAGCCACGGATCTCGGTCAGCGCCTCGTTCGAGAGCCGCGGCGCGTCGGTACGCATGTAGGTGATCAGGCCGATGCTACCCTGGCCCTTCAACTCGATGCCCTCATAGAGCTTCTGCGCCACCTGCATGGTGCGCTGGCTGGTGAAGCCGTAGCGATTGCTCGCCGCCTGCTGCAGCGTGCTGGTGATGAACGGCGGCACCGCGCCCTTCTTCTTGGGCTTGACCTCGATGGCGCTGATGCGCGCGCTGGCGGCTGCGAGTTCCAGCGCGAGGGCCGCGGCCTGCTCGCCGGCGCTGTCGCCGCGCAGCTGGCCGTTGTCGAGCTTGGTGTCGTCCACGCGCACGAGGCGCGCGGTGAAGCGCTCGCCGCCCGGCGTGGCGTAGTCCACCTCGAGTGTCCAGTACTCCTCGGCGATGAACGCACGGATCGCGGTCTCGCGGTCGCAGATCAGGCGCAGCGCCACGCTCTGCACGCGGCCGGCCGACAGGCCGTACTTGACCGTGCTCCACACGAACGGGCTCACCTTGTAGCCGACGAGCCGGTCGAGCACGCGCCGCGCCTGCTGCGCGTTGACCAGGTTCATGTCGAGATCGCGCGGGTTGGCGAGCGCCTCGGTCACGGCGCGCTGCGTGATCTCGTTGAACGTCAGCCGGCGCAGCGGCCGCTTGACGCCCTTCAACTGCAACGCCAGGTGCCAGGCGATGGCCTCGCCTTCGCGGTCGGGGTCGGGCGCCAGGTAGATGATGTTGGCCCTGCGGGCGGCGACGCGGATCTTGGCCAGTGCCGAGTTCTTGCCGCGGATGGGCTCGTACTCGGGCTCGAACTCGTTGTCGATGTCCACGCCGAGCTTGCTCTTGGGCAGGTCCATGACGTGACCGTTCGAGGCCAGCACCATGAAGTCTTTGCCGAGGAATTTCATCAGCGTCTTGGACTTGGTCGGGGATTCGACGATCACCAGGTTCTTGCCGGCGGCCTTGTCACCGAGGCTCGCTTCGAGCTCGGCCTCGTCGATCTCCGGCTCGGGCGGCGGCGCCACGCGGCGTGCCCGGCCGCGAAACGGGGCAGCCGCCGGAGCAGCGGCGTCCGCGGCGGTTCCCGCCCGAGCGGGTCCGGTGGGCTTGGCCGCGGGCTGGGAAGACTTGGAAGGCTTGGAAGGCTTGGCGGGCTTCACAGCCTTGGCGGCGGTCGCGCTGGCCGGCGTGTCTGACGGTGAACTTGCGGACTTGCCAGCCGCGGGCTTC
>JAYVCN010000312.1:0-8842 GCA_043749875.1 Candidatus Eiseniibacteriota bacterium
CGCCCACGGCGGGCAGCTACCTGCAGCACTTCGACGCGCTCATGGCGGCGATCGCCGGAGGTCAATGATGCTCGACGCACTGCAGCTGCCGTTCTTCCAACTCGCCGCACTCGCGGCGCTCGTGCTGGCGGGCATCCACGCCTACCTCGGGTTCCACATCGTGCGCCGCGGCGTGCTGTTCGTGGACCTCGCGCTGGCGCAGATGGCGGCGCTCGGCGTGGCGCTGGCGGTGGTGCTCGGGCGCGAGCATGACGAAGTCGGCGCCTACCTGCTGGCGCTGGGCATGACCATGCTCGGCGCGGCGCTGTTCGCGTGGCTGCGCGGCCGCGCGCGGCATGCGCCGCTCGAGGCGTTCATTGGCATCGTGTTCGCCACGGCGCAGGCGCTCGCGTTCCTGCTGCTCGAGAAGTCGCCGAGCGGCGCCGAGCACATGAAGGAGACGCTGGTCGGCTCACTGTTCACCGTGTCGCCGCACCAGATCGCGGTGGTCGCCGGGCTTTACGCGGTGGTGGGCTTCGTGCACGTGCTGCTGCGGAAGCCGTTTCTGGAGATCACCAACGACCCCGTGGGCGCGCAAGCGCGCGGCCGCAAGGTGTTCTGGTGGGACTTCCTGTTCTACGCCACATTCGGCGTGGTGGTGACCTCGGCGGTACAGATCGCGGGCGTGCTGCTGGTGTTCGGCTTCCTGGTGATCCCCGCGGTGGCGGGCGTGCTGGCCACGTCGCGCACCGGGCTGGCGCTGGCGATCGGCTGGGTATTCGCGTTCGTGGCGAGCGTCGGCGGGCTGCTGGTGTCCGTGACGCTGGACCTGCCGGCGGCGCCGAGCATCCTGGTGACGCTTACCGCGCTGCTGGTGGTGCAGGGCGGGTTCCAGGCGGTCACGAAACGGCGCGCGGCCTAGCGGGTTCGTACGTGAACAGCGGCCAGCAGCACAGACGCGGGGAGGAGCAGCGGCGCGCTCCTCCCCGCGGTCCGCATCCGCTCGCAGGGCTAGCGTTCCCGCCCCTCGGCCAGCGCGCCACCGGCGACGAGATCATCCTCCCGGGGTTGCGAGTTGGCGAAGTTGACGAGGTCGTTGAAGTGGACCATCAGCTCTCCCGCCGAGAACGTGCAATGGCCGTAACGCTCAACGCGACGCTGCATCAGCAGGGGACTCGAGATCACCTGCGCCAAGTGGTCCTCGTGGAACACTGGAACCACCGGGTCGCGAGTCGTGTGCAACGACATCAACGGGATCCGCAACCGGGGCGAGGGCTCTCCGAACCGCTGCAGGAACGCCGCCGCCCCTGGGGTGCGGCTGTAGCGACGGACCCGCGCGTTGATGTCCGTGAGCAAGGCCGCCGGTAGCCCCGGCGAGGTGTAGGTCCACGTCGCGTTGTCGAAGAAGCTCTGGGAGTGGGTGCGCTCGAACAGGTCGCCACCGCCCTGCATCGCAAAGCCGATTACGTTGACGAGCGAAGCCACCAACTCCTGGCCGTTGTTACCGGCGAGCTTGTGGCGGGCGAGCGCCTGGATGATCCCGAGGCCCTGGGGATTCGCGGTGACGGCCCTCACGACCGGGGTGACGACCTGCGCGTTGAGGTCGGTGACCGGCGTCGTGTGCTCGAGGTCGCCCGGCAGGACACCCGGGTACACGGCATCGAACAGCACGCGAATATCCCCGATGTACTGGATCTCCTCGACACTCGTGCCGACGATGCCACACACGAGCATGCCGCCGTCGTAGGCTTCCGCGCGCCGCTGCGCCAGGATCAGCCCGATGAGTCCGCCGAGCGATTGGCCGAACAAGTACGTGTGACGCGGTTCGCCGACGCGTTCCTCGAACAGCTCACGCAGCGCGTCCGATTCGCGCACGCCCTCGGGCACGGCGAACCCGTTGCTCGAGAAACTCGAAGCCGCCACGGCGTATCCGCGCGCGAGCAGCGAATCCCGGATCGCGCCGTTCCTGGGCAGCGCGACCGGCTCCGCCGGATTGGTGTAACCGTGCAGGTAGACGATCAGCGAGTGGTTCCACGCCGCGGGCTTGTCGAGCACCCAGAGCGCGCCGGACTCAGAGCGCCCTTCGAGATGGACCGGCTGGCCGTCGAAACGTCGATGGGCGAGCTGGGCCGCGACGCGCGCGGACTCCGCCTGAGTGACACTTGGGGCCAGCATGTTCTTGCGGCCGCACCCAACACCGGTTGCGAGTGTCAGCAGCAGCGCGACGGATGCCGCCCGGGAGAGCAGGGCGAACAATTTCACTTGGGGCGAGGGTTGATGACGCAACTGATGCGCGAACACGAGGACCTCCAGAAGTTCTTGTGGCGTGCCCGAAAGTCTCATTGACCGTGGGCGCGCCACGACGAGGCCGGCTACAACTCGGGGGGCACGAGTTGTGGCCGATCTCCGCGCCCCGTTCACCCACGCCGTGCGCCCACCCCGCGGACGGGGCGGCGAAGTCGGCAGCTCACGGTGAGTGCGTCTCGCGCTGCTCGGGCGCGTGCATGAAGCTCAGCGCCTTCGCTCCAGGATCGGGGGGATCCATCTGTAGAGTCGCACGGTCGGCACGTAGATGGTCCGAAAGCTACAAGGTGGGCATCGCCAGGACAACAAGTATTCATTATCATCAATCGTCATTTGGTGCGACCGTTCACATGGGCTAATCGCGTGTTCAGACACAAGCTCGCGCCGGACCCGGCTCGCGGCCAGACACACCACCCCACCACCCGCCCCGATACCGCACGAGGCGGACGCGTTGGCGTTCGGGGTCGGCGATTTGCAGAATGCGTACGGCAGGAGCCCGGCATTGGCGCTCGTGAACCTGTACTTCGGGCTTCACTGATGAAGGAGGCGATGCGATGTGTCGGAACATCAAGACGCTGCACAACTTCTCGCCACCCGCAACCGACGATGAGATCCGTGCCTCGGCGTTGCAGTTCGTGCGCAAGCTGAGCGGGTTCACGCGACCCCCCAAGGCGAACGAGGCCGCGTTCGAGCAGGCGGTGGAACGCGTGATACTCGTCGCGCGCGAGCTGCTGGGCGCTTTGGTGACGAGTGCGTCCCCACGAGACCGTGAGACGGAGGCCGCCAAGGCGCGTTCGCGTTCGGTGGAGCGATTCCAGAGACCGGAGACGGCGCCGGACAGTTGATCCTCGTACGGAATCTGTATTCGCCCGCCGACAATCCTCGATTCCACTCAAGCGGGCATCCGATAGAGCCGAGAGAACGAGAAACGGGAAGGACATGTCGTTCTCAGCTCGAGGCTCAAGGAGGTGCCCATGCGGTTCCGCGGCCAGTTGGCCCTGGCGAGCGCCCTATTGGCGTGCGTGATTGCAATGCCGGCCGAGGCCGGCATCGTTCCCTACGTCCGCCTCGACTACGGCAGCAACCAGCTGCAGATGCACGAGGGAAACAACCTGATCGAACAGGCGGAAGCCTCTTTCAAGGCGCAGGGATTACCCGCGGAGTTCCGGAAGGTCGGTGCCGGCCTGGGGCCCAGCGGATCCGTCGGGCTGTGGCTGTTCCCCGGATTTCGGATCGGAGCCACCTATTCGTATCTCCGCTCGGTGCGAACCAACCACCTGCACGTGCCGGGGCAGCTCTTCTACGCCGACGACCTCGATTTCCGCATGACCGAGGTTGGCGGAGAGGCCGCGGTGCGCTTCACTCGGCTCCTGGGCTTCACGCTCGGTGCCAACGTGGCCAAGGGGCGCTCGCAGCTGATCGAGGGCTACAGCGCCGAGGACGCCTCCGGGCAGCTTTACCAGGACGCGACGGCGAATGGCTCGAAGACGACATACGGTGCATTTCTTGGATTCGATCAGACCAATCCCTCGGGCGTCGCGGGCTTCATCCGGGCGGGGTTCCAGTATCGCAACATGGGGTCCCTGCCCAGCCAGCTCGTCATCTCGGACGGCACGACCACGACGCAGGCGACGGGCAACACCATCCCGTTGGACTACGGCGGTTTCTACCTGAAGCTCGGGATCGGGTACGACCTCGGGCATTGAGTCCGCGAGGGCGCGGGGCACGTGGGTTCCTCTGTCCGCCTACGCCGATCTCGGTCAACCTCAATCCCTGGAGTTCGGAAAGGCGGCGAAGGGGGTGTGCTTCATCGTTCGCGGCGGGGAGACGGCGACGGGCTACGAGGCGTCGTTCTTCGTGGACAAGGGCGTCCTCGTTCGGCGAAGGGTTCACGACGGGGAGTTCCACGAGTTCTTTGAAGAGACCCACTATTCGGGGCCGGTCAAGACAGACTAGCGGCCTCTGGCGGATCGGCTCCGACACAGTCATCGCGGTCGACCCCGCCATCTCGCCACGCTTGCTCGCTGCCCGCCACGCCGAGAGGTGCAAGGAGTACAACCCCTCGCGGCGCAGCAGCGCGCCGAGCTCACCAGCCTTCGTGCAGCGGTCCGCCTCGCGCAGCACCCGTAGGTTCTGGGCGGCCGTGAACCGCCGCCGCCGGGCCTTCGCCGTCACCTCGATCTCCTGCGCCACCGGCAGGCCCTCCATCATCGTCGACATGCTGGACTCCAGGGTCGCCCTCTACACTGAACTTCCAGAGGGTCGGTGTCTCAAGCATGTTGGCAGAGAGGGGTAGCCGAAGGACACGGCCAGCATGTAGACCACTGACCTGACCGGGAAGCGAATTCTGCCGCATCGCAGCACCCAGCGCGTCGGTATCCCATTCTCGCCTTACGGTCTTGTGACCCGGTGTCAGCACACGCATTCGCCCCAGGCCGTTCGTTCCTCGTGCACCCGCGGGCTCCCACAACTGCGACGGATCTCTCGTCGCGCGTGCGGACGTTCACGCACCGCTGAGCGCTCGCCTGCGCACGCTCGCATGGCAACAAAGCCAGCAGATTTGGCTTTCGGCCGCTTGGCCCCCGGTCTAGTCTCGCCGCGGTCGATGCCCGTGCACGTGGCGTCGACTGGCTCTTGAGTTCGCTGATCGCCGCCGGCCGCATGCCGTGGCGAGACCTGCGCCGTGCTCCTTCACCACGCAAGGGAGTCCCTCATGCGCATTCGCTACCCGCACATCCACCACGTGTTCGCAACGCTCCTCGTCGTCTGTTCCGCCGCCCTGATGTGGCGCGGCGCGCTCGCCAAGATCAACAACGCGACGATGGACAAGGCCAACAATCCGCGCATGGTCAGCGGGGTCGTGAAGCCGGCCGAGACCTGCAGCAAGTCCGGCTGTCACGATTCGCCTCCAGCAACTTGCAGCGGCAAGGTCGAGATCACCGGGCTCCCCGCCTGCTACGTCGCGGGCCAGGCTTACAACCTGACGGTCAAGGTCACCGACCCCAACGCCAGGCGCTGGGGCTTTGAAGTGGGCGCGCAATACAACGAGGGCAACGCGAACGACTACACGAGTGCCGGCTCGATCGCCAACGTCGCGGGGCAGCCGACGACGACGGTCAATTCCGACGACGGCCTGCGCTCTTTCATCACCCACAACGGCGCAGCGACGAGCCCGAACGGCGATGGGACCTATGCCGGTCAGGCCAATGCGGCGCAGTGGAACCTGAAGTGGACCGCACCCGGCGGTACCGACCGGCAGACGCCGATCTGCTTCTATGTTGCAGGACTCGCCGGGAACAACGACGGCACCACCGACGGCGATTGCACCTACACCACGAAGGTGTGCATGAACCCGTGTGGCGCCACGTCGACCAAGCGTTCCAGTTGGGGCGAGCTCAAGGTCCATTACGTTAAGTAGCTGCACCGTACCGGCGCGCACGCGGCGACGGTCGGGTCGCACCCCGGGAGAGTTGCACTCCCGGGGCCTCGCCGCAGGACAGCGTTTGGCACGCCTACCCGAAGAACAGGTAGGTCACGAAGATCGCCGCCAGCACCCCGACCATCTCCGCCGCGAGCGCGCAGCCGAGCGCGTGACGCGTCTTCTTCACGCCCACGGAGCCGAAGTACACGGCCAGCACGTAGAACGTGGTCTCGGTGCTGCCCTGGATGACGCACGACAGCCGGCCCGCGAAGGAGTCCGGGCCCAGAGCCTTCATGGTGTCGACCATCATGCCGCGTGCGCCGCCACCCGAAAGCGGCTTGATGAGCGCAGTGGGCAGCGCGTCCACCCAGCGCGTGTCGAGCGACAGGTGGCCCACGCCGGCCTTGATGGCGCCGAGAAACGCCTCGAGCGCGCCGCTCGCGCGCAGCACCCCGACGGCGACCAGGATGGCCACCAGGTAGGGGACGATGCCGATGGCGACCTGGAAACCCTCCTTGGCGCCTTCGATGAACACCTCGTAGAGGGGGATGCGCTTGATGGCGCCGGCCACGAGGAAGGTGCTGATCAGCCCGATCAATATCAGGTTGGCGAGCATGCCCGACTGCGCGGCCACGGCTGTGGCGTCGAGCCGCGAGAAGTACCAGACCAGTCCGGCCATGACCGCGGTCATCGCCCCGATCCAACCCAGTACGACACGATTCCAGATGTTGATGCGCTGGATCGAGGCCACCAGCAGCAGCCCGAACAGGTCGCTGATATAGGTCGCGATCAGGATCGGCACGAACACATCCGCCGGATTCGCAGCCCCGAGTTGGGCCCTGAAAGTCATGATCGAGATGGGCACCAGCGTGACCGACGACGCGTTCATGACCATGAACAGGATCATCTCGTTCGACGCGGTGTCGGGCGTGGGGTTCAAGCTCTGCAGCTCCTTCATCGCCTTCAGCCCCAGAGGCGTGGCGGCGTTGTCTAGCCCGAGCATGTTCGCCGAGCGGTTCATCACGATGGCGCCGGAGGCTGGGTGCCCCGCAGGGATGCCGGGGAAGAGCCGCGCGAACAGCGGTCCCACGATGCGCGCGATCAGCTCCGTGACGCCGCCCCTTTCGGCGATCTTCATGAGCCCGAGCCACAGGCTCATCACGCCCGTGAGCCCGATGGCGATCTCGAAGCCGGTCTTGGACGAATCGAACAGCGCGGCAACGACGTCCTTCATGACGTCCGGCTTCCCGAACGCGAACGCCGACACCACGGCGGTCACGAACGCGATCAGGAAGAATGCGGCCCAGATCCAGTTGAGCATGGCGCGCAGGATGGGAGCGGCACCGGTGGAGCGTCAAGCGGGAGCGTAGGACGGGACCACTTCGTGGTGACGGGTGGCGTCGTACTGTCCACGCCACAGCCCGAGCCGTGACTCGTGCTCAGGCGCGCGGAAGTGCTGCTACTCTCCAGCGTCGCGGCCCGCGACCCACAATAGCGTCTGCTCTGCGAACGGACCTACCCCGGCCCCCGTGAGCGAGATCAGCATGGTCTGTAGTCCCCGGGAAGGAAACCGGCATGCCACCCCCAGAACACGAACGCCACCGACTCGCCGAGGATGCACGGCGCGAACGAAACTGGAAGCGCTGGGGTCCGTACCTATCGGAGCGCCAGTGGGGCACCGTGCGCGAGGATTACTCCGAGCACGGCACGGCGTGGGACAGCTTCCCGCACGATCACGCACGCAGCCGCGCGTATCGCTGGGGCGAGGACGGCCTGCTCGGCGTGTGCGATCGCGAGGGGCGCATGTCGTTCGCGCTGGCGCTGTGGAATGGGCGCGATCCCATCCTGAAAGAGCGGCTGTTCGGCCTGTCCGGGCCTGAGGGCAATCACGGCGAGGACGTGAAGGAGAACTACTACTACCTCGACTCCACGCCCACGCACTCGTACATGAAGGCGCTCTACAAGTACCCGCAGCGCGAGTACCCGTACTGCGACCTCATCGAGGAGAACAAGCGCCGCGGTATCGGCGCGCCCGAGTACGAGCTGGAGGACACCGGCGTATTCGACGACGATCGCTACTGGGACGTTACCGCGGAGTACGCGAAGGCCTCGCCCGATGACCTGCTCGTGCGCATCACCGTTGCGAACCGCGGCCCGGAGGCGGCGCAGCTCCACGTGCTGCCGACGCTGTCGTTTCGCAATACCTGGGGTTGGGGTCGCACGGGCGAGGGCTACTGGGCAAAGCCGTCGATTCGTCGCGCCGAATCGGGTGCGGGCGTCACGGCCACGCACGAGTCGCTGGGCGAGTACCGGCTCGTGGCCGATATGGGGCCGGAGGGTGATCCAGCGTGGCTCCACACGGACAACGAGACGAATACGCAGCGGCTGTTCGGAGTTCCCAATCCGTCTCGCCACGTAAAAGACGCGTTCCACGACGCGGTCGTGCACGGCCGCATGGACGCGGTGAACCCGTCGGGCGAAGGCACGCGCGCCGCCGCGTGGTACCGCGTGCGCGTTCCGGCGGGCGAGAGCCGCGTGCTGCAACTGCGGCTGACGGTCGCGGCCGAGGCCACGCCCGAACCGTTCGGCGCGGACTTCGACAGCGTGTTCACGGCGCGCCTGCACGAGGCCGACGAGTTCTACAACAGCATTCACGGTCACGGACTCACCGCGGAGGAACGGCGCGTGAGCCGGCAAGGGTATGCCGGGCTGTTGTGGAGCAAACAGTTCTACCACTACATCGTGAAGGACTGGCTCGAGGGTGATCCGGGTCAGCCGGCGCCTCCGCCGGCTCGTCGTCACGGCAGGAATCACGATTGGAAGCATCTGTACAACCGCGACGTGATCTCGATGCCCGACACGTGGGAGTACCCGTGGTATGCGGCGTGGGACCTGGCGTTTCACATGATCCCGTTCGCCAAGGTCGACCCCGAGTTCGCGAAGGCGCAGCTGTTGCTGCTCCTGCGCGAGTGGTACATGCACCCGAACGGCAAGCTGCCGTCTTACGAATGGGCGTTCAACGATGCCAACCCGCCCGTGCACGCGTGGGCGGTGTGGCGCGTGTACAAGCTCACCGGCGAGAAGGGCGCGCGCGACCGGTTGTTCCTGGAGCGCGCGTTCCAGAAGCTGCTCATCAAC
>JAYVCN010000313.1:0-8361 GCA_043749875.1 Candidatus Eiseniibacteriota bacterium
CGCTCGCGCGCGACGAGGTGCCGGTCGGCTGCGTGATCGTGCACGACGGCGTGATCATCGGACGCGGCCACAATCAGGTGGAGGCGCTGCAAGACTCCACCGCGCATGCCGAGATCCTCGCCATCGGCGCCGCCTCCAACGCGCTCGGTAGCTGGCGGCTGTCGGGCTGCACGCTGTACGTGACGCTCGAGCCGTGCGCCATGTGTGCCGGCGCCATCGTGCTGGCGCGACTTGGACGGCTGGTGTACGGCGCCACCGATCCCAAGGCTGGCGCGTGCGGCTCCGTGCTCGACGTGATCGGCGAGCGGCGCCTGAATCATCGGGTACCGGTCACGCACGGCGTGTTGTCCGGTGATTGCGGCGAGCTGCTGCGCGAGTTCTTCCGCAAGAAACGCAAGGCGGTCCAAGGCCTGGCCGAGCTGGACCTGGGCGGGGAGCCGTTCGCCGACGAATGACAGTCGGTTGGCGGCGGTCCGGGCACGCAGGGAGTAGCCCCGCGCTGGCGCAGTGCTCGAGCCGCCGCTAGAGTGCCCGCTCGGGTCACGGAGGATGGCGATGAAGAACGTGCGATTCTCGGCGAGCGGTGGCCGCGTGTTCGCGGCGGTGAAAGTCGCACCCAAGCGCGAGGGCTCCTACGAGCTGCGCCTGTGGGAGAAGGAGACCAACGCCCTCGTCGGCCCCTCGCCCCGCCTCGGGCATTTCCTCAACAACGACACCGACGAGTGGCCGCTGCCGCGCCCGAACGCCGACAACGACGGGCGCCTGCTCCAGTGCATCGTCGTGCTGTCCCTGCCACCCGACGTGCGCGCGGCCACGGTGAGCGTCGTGCTCACGCAGGACGGTGAGGAGATCGGCCGCGAGGCGAAGGACGTCCCGGAGGGCGTCGAGGACCATCAGTGCTCGCTCTGGGTCCAAATGCGGAAGGGCGCATAGCCCGTCTGACGCGCTCGCCTGCGATCCGCCGGAACAGTTCGGGAGGCACACCCAGTAGGTGCGCGGCGTAGCTGCGCGACAGGTCGCGCATGGCCTCTGCGGCCCTGGGAACGAACCTCCCACGAATTTCGCCGGGGCCGCGCGTCCACACCCCTTGCGCGGCTCTCCTCCCGGCGAATTCGACTCCAGACCAGTCCCGGATGATCGAGCCTAATGTGCCACCACGACACGGCGAGCGAAGCGCTCACCGCCCACGTCCACCCGCACCATGTAGAGCCCCGGGGCCGCGCTACGGCCGGCGGAGTCCCGGCCGTCCCAGCCGATGCCCTGCACGCCGCCGTCGCGGAAACCGTCCGCGAGCAAGCGCACCTGCCGACCGAGCACGTCGTGCACCGTCGCCCTCACCTGCGAGCGGCGCGGCAGGTCGAGCGCGATGAGCAGCGGGCCGCGGGTCGGATTGGGCATCGCCTGGCTCACGCGCAGCGCACTGGCCACCGGGCGCGGCGGCGCGGCCAGCACCACCGGCTGGCTGCCCGCGACCAGACTCGCGCGTGTGTCCGTCGAGCCGGCGTAGCCCGCGAAGGCGCTGCCGGCCTTGCCGATGAACGCCAGGCGGTAGCCGAGGTCGAGCGACGACTGCACGTTCCAGTGACCACCGCTCGCGGGCGTCAACGTGGTGTTGCCCGCGGAGCTGAACCCGAAGCCCTGTCCACCGAGGATCTCGAAGCTCTCGAACTCGGGGTCGCCGGGTGGAAGCGTGGCGCTGATCGAGTTGAGCAGCACCTGGAAGTGCTGCGGGCCGGGAGCCTTCACGTACGGAGCGGTCGCAGTCTGCAGCGTGGCCGGCAGCATCAGCGTGCGCGCGTAGCCGGCGAACTCGCCGGTGCCCTGCAGCGTCAGCACCAGATTGCAGTTGAGGTTCTGCGTCTCGCCATCGAGCGGTCCGCCCGGCGAACGGCTGGCCACGGACACGTTGCTGAGCCGCATGCGCGCGAGCAGCGGCGAGCCCGTGGGCAGGCCGTTCAGCACCGTGAGCGCAGCGGGTTCGCCGATGAAGCCATCGGCGCACGGCGGCGGGAACGCGGCCGTGCCGGAACCGTCGTCGGGAGCTTCGCAATCGCCCACACGCTCGCGACCCGACTGGAGCCGCATCACCGACTGCACGAGGCTGGATTCGCCGGCCAGCGGGCCGGCGGCGGCGCCGGACCATTCGACGCGATACGTCAGGTCGAACGCGCTATCCAGCCTGAAGTCGCCATTCGCTTGCCGCTCGATCGTCGTGTGTCCGAGGCTCGGCATGCCGAACCCGGTGCCGCCAGAGACGCGCAGCAACGAGAAGTCCGGGTCGCCGGCGAGTTCGCCATAGAGGAAGTAAAGATCGGTGGCGCGCCCCTGGAGCGCCTGGTGGTTGGCCTCAGGTCCCCAGTTGATGAACGTCTGCACCGGGACGCTGAGCGTGCGGCGGTAGCCGGAATAGGCGCCCTCACCGAAGATCTCCAGTTCGAGCTGGTCGTTGCCCACGGACAACCCGCCGCCGAGCCGGCTGCCCGGGTAGAGGTCCGCGCTCGGGGCCGCCCGCAGGTTCATGCGCACGAGCAGCGCGCGCGCCGGGTTCAGCCGCTGCGTCGAGAGCATGCCCTCGGTGACCCCGGGTCGGCCCGCGGCGGCGACCGGCGGCCACACGATGCTGCCCTTCCCGCTCTCGGGGAGCGCCGTGAGCGGATTGCTGATGCGCCCCGCCAGGGTGTGCAGGCTGCTCACGGTCGTGCCCGAGAGCCCGGCCAGGTCCCCGCCGGCAGCACCGCTGAACGCGAGCGAGTAGTGCAGGTCGAGCCACGCATCAGAAGCCCACTCACCGCCGGGCTGCTGCGTGTAGACCGCGTGCCCCTGGCTCGCCAGGCCGTGCGCGGCTCCGGCCAGGAACTGCATTGTGGCGAAGTCCTTGTCGCCGGGCGGCAGCGCGGCGGTAGCCGAGGTGAGCTGGAAATCGAATGACTGGAGCGTGTCGGCCGCGGATTGAGCCGCCGTGATGAACGTGCCCGTGAGCGGCAGCAGCAGGCGCCGGTTGACGCGGCTGAACCCATTGTAGCCGCGCAATTCCAGCTTGAGTGTCGCGGTGAAATTCACCGTCTTGCCACCCAGCGCGCCACCGTCGACGGCGGTGGTGACGTTCATCCTGGTGAAGCGGAGCCTGCCGCCCAGCGCGCTCCCTGGAAACAGGCCGTTCTCGATCAGGACGGCGCCCTCGTGGCTCGAGAAGCCGTGGTCACAGTTCGGCGGAAACTGGCCGCGGCCCTGCGCATCGGAGGGCGAGAAGCAAGGAGTGTTCTCGAACGCGGCCTGCGCGTGTGCGAGTGGCGTCGGCGCGAGCAGCGCGGCGCACACAACAGCGAACACGGCCGTGCGGAGAGGGCACGAACGGGGACGCAAGAAGTCCACGAGGGACCTCCTCGGTGCTGCTTTCGTCCACGCATCGAACCGGGGGGATGCCGGCGCTGCCGATGCCGAGGGGAGAGACCTCGCGAAGTATGGACGAACGTGGGAAGTTCGGCGGAGTTGAGCTTAGCACGTCGCGGGAGTCACAAGCGCGGAAAGCCCGCTGCAGCCTGCGGATTCTGCTTGCACACAGCGCCCGTGGCGGCGAACGCGCGGCGTCAGTTTCGCGGGGTGCGACTGTGACTGTGCCCGTTGCGTGCTAGCACTTCTTGTTCGCCGGTACGAAACCCGTGTGCGCCGATTCGCGCGGGGCCACCCGACATCAAGCCGCGTGCTTCCTTAAATAGTGCAAGCTCTCCGGCACGTCGCGGATGAGGCGCAGCAGGATGTCCATGGCCGACGACTGCACATTTCGCCCGGCCTCCCAGCGCGAGATCGTATTGCCGCCGAGGCGAAGCAGAGCGGCGAATTGCGCTTGGGTCATCCGGTGGCGCTCGCGGATAGCGCGAATCTCGTCGCCGGAGAGGAGGTCATAACGCTGGCGATAGATCTTGAATGCGCCCTCACGGAGTTGGCGTGCTTCGTCGAGGCGCAGCATTTTCTCAGGGCAGCTTGGGCAGCGGAGATGGGAAATATCCGGAACGGTCATCGGCTCACCATTGACGCGGAGCGAGAGCTTCCCGCGGGCCTCGAGCATCATGGTTCCGCAACTCGGGCAGGCGTCGTCGGGCAGGACAACACTGCGGCGGCCAGTGAGGGTACGGCGCTTAGTCGGTTTCTTGGGCATCCGGTTCGTCCTCATCGTGGAAGGAAATATTGAGTTCGCGATCGTCCAACTCGTCGAGCGCCTTGTTCGTGAATCGAATCCGCCCGTCCGCGACGAACTGCCTGATCCGCGCCAGCAGCCGTTCGACGTCCCGCTCGGTCAAGGTCATCGAATCACCGCATGCCCATATTATGCATATGGTGAACCACCCGTTCAAGTGTCGAGGGGCGGGGCTGCACTGGGCAAGATGCGGGCCGGGGCGGATCGCTGCCCCCAATCAACCGGGCGCTCCTGCCACTGCGCACGCCGGATCCGCTTAGGGAACGACGGAACCACCGACACCTGCCGGGTTCGGACGCAGGGAGGGAAGCCACCAGGCATCCGAAGCGCGAGCGAGGACCCTCCACTTACAAACGCCAAGGGCGACGTCCCTTTTGGACGCCGCCCCTCTAGCGTGAGGTGGTACCTCGGGCTGTCTAGGCCTTGCGGACGTTCGCCGCCTGCAGGCCCTTCGGCCCACGGGTCACGTCGAACTCAACGCCTTCGCCTTCAGCGAGCGTCTTGAAGCCGTCGCCCTGGATGGCAGAGAAATGCACGAACACGTCTTCGCCGCCCTGCTGAGAGATGAAGCCGAAACCCTTCGCCTCGTTGAACCACTTCACGGTGCCACTAGCCACTTGAAGCTCCTTGAAACCGGGCCCGAGGGCCCGCACTACCGCGAATTCACGCTGCGGCTGCGTCCGGTCTGAGTGACCGCTGCTTGATTGCGCCCGGTGGGTGCCAGCCCACAAAAAAACCGCCCGAGACGTCTCTGGCGGCTTCTGAACGCTGTGCTACACATCCATGCTCAACCAAGACAGGCGCAGTATCGGCCAGTCGCTGGAGTTTGCCAAGTCGAAATTGTCCAGGCCGGGAGGCGGGCTAGGCTTCCACCCGCATCTCCAACTGCCGCATCTTCTTATACAGGTGGCTCCGCTCGAGTCCCAGCCGGGCGGCGGCCCGGGTCATGTTGCCGCCCTCGGCCGCGAGGGCGGCCTCGATGTGGCGGCGCTCGAACACCCTGACCGCCTCGCCCAGCTCGGCGGGGGCTGCCGGTTCCGCGCCAGCCGCGGCACCCGCCGCCACCGGCAGCACGGCCGCCACCTGCTCCGGCCCGATGCGCGCGCCGGGGTTCATGATCACCAGCCGCTCCACCAGGTTCCGCAACTCGCGTACGTTGCCGGGGAAGGCGTAGCGGCGGAGTGTATCGAGAGCGCCGGCGGAAAAGCTCGGTGCACGCCGTCCGGCCTCGTGCGCGAGCGCCACCAGAAAGTGTTCCACGAGCTGCGGGATGTCCTCGGCGCGCTCGCGCAGCGCTGGCACGTGCATCGGGATCACGGCGAGGCGGAAGAACAGGTCCTCGCGGAACGCGTTCGCGCGCACCGCCGCGGGCAGGTCATGATTGGTCGCGGCCACCACGCGCACGTCGACGCGGATGGCCCGGCTGCCGCCGACGCGCGTGAGTTCGGAGCCTTCGAGCACACGCAGCAGCTTGGTCTGGCCGCGCGCGCTCAGGTCGGCGACCTCGTCCAGCATGAGCGTGCCGCCGTGCGCTTCCTCAAAGCGGCCGCGACGCGACTGTGTGGCGCCCGTGAACGCGCCCTTCTCGTGTCCGAACAGTTCGGATTCGAACAGTTCTTCCGGAATCGCCGAGCAGTTCACCGCCACGAACGGCATCGCGCGGCGCGGGCTGGCCTCGTGCAGCGCGCGCGCCGCCAGCTCCTTGCCGGTGCCGTTCTCACCCGACAGCAGCACGCGCGCGGGTGATGGCCCGGCCAGCGCGATCTCGTCGAGCAGCTTCGCCATTGCCGCGGAGCCGCCCACAAGCGGCGTGGCCCACGCCGCTCGCAGGCGCTGATTCTCGGACGCCAGCGCCTGCGTGGCGGACGCGTTCCGCAGCAGCACGAGCAGGCGTTCGAGCGACAGCGGCTTCTCCAGGAAGTCGTAGGCGCCGAGTCGAGTGGCCTGGACGGCCGTCTCGACATTGGCGTGGCCGCTCATCATGATGACCGTGGTACCGGGCGCGGCGTCGCGGATCTCGGCCAGCAGGTCGAGCCCATTCTCGCCCGGGAACCACACGTCCAGCAGCACGATGTCGTATGCCTCGCGCAGCAGCGGGCGTGCCGCCGCCACGCTGGGCGCATCGTCGACCTGGTAGCCCTCGCGCGACAAGGCACCTTTGAGCGTGCTGCGGATGTTCGCCTCGTCGTCCACGATCAGGATGCTCGGCATGTGCTACGCCCCCTGTTCCAGCGCCAGCCGCATGACGAACGTGGTGCCCTCGCCCGGCGAACTCTCCACCTCGATGCTGCCGCCATGGTCCGACACGATGCGCTCGACGATGGTGAGCCCGAGCCCGCTGCCGTGCGCCTTGGTGGTGAATCCCGGAGCGAACAGTTGCTGACGCTGTTCGTCGGTGAGCCCGGGGCCATCATCGCTGACGATGAGTCGCAGCGATTCGCCCTGCGCGGCCGCGACCACCCGCACGCGGCCCCCGGTCGCGGCGGTGGCATCGAGCGCGTTCTGCATGAGATTGATGAGCGCCTGGCGTAACTGGTCGCGGTCGGCCACGAGCGTGAGCGGCTCGGACGGCCACTCGAACGCGAGCCGACGGGCGGCGACCTCGTGCCCGTACATCGTGCGCAAGTCCACGAGCAGGTCGGCAAAGTTGAAGCGCGCGGGCCGCGGGCTCGGGAACCGCCCAAAGTCGGTGAATTCCTGCAGTAGGATCTTCAAGCGCAGCACTTCTTCGCCCACGGTGCGCACCGCTTCATCCAGTGTCGTGGCGAAGTCGGGGTGCTTCTGGTCGTACGAGCGCTTCAGGCCTGCCACCGCGATGGCGATCGGCGTGAGCGGATTCTTGATCTCATGCGCCACCTTGCGGGCCATCTGGCCGTAAGCGGCCTGGCGCTCGCCCGCGCGCAGCTTGTCGCGATACGTGCGCAACTCGGCACGCATGCGTTCGAGCGCGTCCACCAGCGTCTGCAGTTCGCGCATGCTCTCCATTTCGAGCGGCTCGTCCCACTCGCCGCGCGAGATGCGCTCGGAGAATCCGGCCAGCCGCTCGACTGGCCGTGACAACTGGTGCGACCACAAGGCACCCAGCATCACGGCCAGCACCAGGCCGAGGAACCCGAGCAGCAACGCGGTGGAGCGCAGCACGGACAGCGCGTCGTCGGCCGTGGCGGTGGAAGCGAATGCAGTCAAGCGCACGCCATCGCTGGCGCCAACGCCGAGCGCTCCGCCCCGCATGAGAAACGAGCGGCCGCGGTAGACGACACGCACGGCGGCCGAGTCCGAACCGCCCACCCGCGGGGTCAGGACCTCGCTGCCGCGTGCGGACCCCGTGTCCGCTCCGACCGCGAGGTTCGCACGGGCAGGCTCGAATGTCGTGGCGAGCACGCGCCCGCTCGAATCCTGCAGGATCAGGTCCAGCCCGCTCGAACGCTTGAGCCGCGCGAGGAACAGCTCGTCCAGCAGCGCGCCGCCGCGCACGAATCCGACGCGCGCGTCGAGGTAGCTGATGGGGGCGTTCGCGTCGAGTGCCACCATGTTCGCCCCCTTGAACCGCATCATGCCGAGGCTGGAGTCCTGCACCACGGGCAGCGCGTCGGCCGTCACGACCCGTCCGAAGTGCGAGCGCGCCGCGGGCGCCGTGGCCGCATCCGCCTGCACTCGGCCCGCCGTGTCGGTGACGGCGAGATAGTCGAGCCCGAGCAGGAAGCACTGGTCCGAGAGGTATTGCCGCAGCTCGATGCTGCTGCCGGATTCCACGAGGTACTGGCGCTTCAACTGCGGGTCGCGAGCGAGCAGCGCGAGTCGTGCCGCGAGTCGAATGCCTTCACCGTAGAGCTCGCTCCGCACGACGCCGAGCGCATCGGTGAGCCGCACATCCGCCTCGGCGCGTACCGTGTGCTGGATGCGCGTTCCGAGCAGCAGTATGGCGAGCGCCAGGGGCAACACGGCCACCAGCGAGAAGCCGACGATGAGCCGCGTGCGGAGCGAGTTCATGGCGTCTCGCCTGCGCAGGTGACGAGGTTAGCGAACGCGTCGGCACCGAGCCTTGCCACCAGCTCGCGTGCCGCCGGCGCGGCCAGCACGGGGCAGCGCACCGCGAACACGGGCGTCACGCCGCGCGCCCGCCACGTCGCGCGCACCGAGTCGTGCGCCACAAGCGGCACGTCAAG
>JAYVCN010000314.1:0-3577 GCA_043749875.1 Candidatus Eiseniibacteriota bacterium
CTCACGTTCGCCACCGGGGTCTGGTTCGCGGCGCGGGGCGTTGCGAGCTTCCATCCCGAGGTGAGCGTGGTGTTCGAAGTGGCGGACCCGAAGCAGCACCACCACGTGCCGCTGCTGCTGTCGCCGTTCGGCTACTCGACTTACCGCGGCAGCTGACGCCCGGAGTTACCCTCGCCCGCGCGACTTGAGGATCGCCACGAACGATCGGCCGCGCAGTTCCGCCACGGTGAGTCCCGAGCGCCGCACCGCCTCGTCCTCGCCGATCGCGCCCGAGTGCACGCCGCGCAGGAAGTAGTTGAGCAGGCCCTGTCCCGTCGCGGCGTCGTCGAACACGTCGCCCACGAGCGTCGCCTGCGCCGCCTTGGAGACGAAGTTCTGCAGCCGCTCGCTCGCCGCCTCGAGCCCGGCGAGGAAGAACTCGAACACCGCCGCGTAGCGTGATACGAGCTGCGCCGGGTGCAGGTCCCAGCCCTGGTAGAAGCCGCCGGCGAGCGAGTGCCGCACGTCATCGGCGTGCAGCCGCCACGCCGCGTGCACGCCGGTGCGATTCTCGGTGCGCTGGGCCGCGGTGAGCGTGCCGGCGCCGCCCGCCGCGGTGTGCACGGGTACCGGCAGGATGGCGGTGGAACCATCCGACAGCCACACGCCCGTGCCCGCGTACGCCACCTGCATCATGTGCTTGGCGAAGTCGCACGCCGGGTGGCGCATGCGCTGGTGCGCCGCGGTGATGCCCAGCGAGGCGGTGTAGTCATAGGTGCCGAAGTGCGCAGCCTGAAGCCGGCCCGCGGCGGCGGGAATGAGCCGCGGCAGCACCGAGACACCGTCGGAGCCCAGCACCACTTGCGGCGTCTCGATCATGACCTCGAAGCGCAGTACTCCTTCATCGAGCCCAAGCTCGCGTTCTAATGACGCGAGCAACGCCGCGAACACGCTCACCTGTTCGGGAACGGTCACCTTGGGCAGCGTGACGATGAAGTTCGCCGGCAGCTCCCCCGCCGACTCGAGCAGTGTGCCGAGGAAGCGCCGCAGCGTGCGCAGGCTGCGCGCGCGCAGCTCCTCGGTGAGCGGCTTCACGCGGATGCCGATGAACTCCGGCAGCGTGCGCGCTGCATGGCCCTTGGCGACTTCACGTGCCGCCGCTGCGGCGTCGCGGTCCTCGTCGGCGTCGGGACGCGTGCCGTAGCCGTCCTCAAAGTCGATGCGGAAATCCTCGACGGCCTGCTGCGCGAGCTTGGCTTCGACACGGCGGTAGACCGGCTCGGCCAGCGCACCGAGTCCGATCGCCTGGTCGAGCGCGGCCGGATCCGGCGCGTACTCCGAAAGCGCGCGCCGCGCCACCTCGCCCAGCTTGGCCGCGGTGTCGGCTCGGAACAGGTGCCCGCCGCCATAGACCACGTGCACCGGCTGCCGCGCCGGGGCGTCTCCCGGATGCAGCGCGAGAAATGCGAGGTTGGCGGGGCGGAGGCTGTCGAGCAGCGAGGTCAACGCGGGAGACGGCTTCGGATCGGTCATGCAGGGCATCCCGGTGGGCGTGCAAGTCGGGCAACATGTCGAACTCGGCCATCATGCCATGAGCAGGAAGCGCCCGCCCGGAATCGACGGATCCCCCCGCGCATGGTTGCTTCAAACAATCGCGAACCGGGTGAACGGGGTTCGGAACCGCTGCACGTTGGCGCGTCACGATGCCCCAATCGGGTGCGCCGAGAAACATGGGAGCGCACCAAGCTCGGGCTCGCACCTTGCGGATCGCCGTGCTGCATTGACGCGTCCGGCGAAAAGACACGCGGCGACTGGCTATGACTGCCACCCCCGCGTGACCCCGAGACACACCTCCCGTGCCAGGGTGACACAGTTTGGCCGTCATCGAACGCGCGCAGCGGCATCTGGCGTGCGATCGCGCTGAGGTCCCGTTACGGCACGGCGTATGCAGTGGTGCCCGCATAACGTCCGATTCCCCTCCCGTCACACCCGACCGGGGTTGCCGCGTTCGCGCGGAGAGGAGAGCGGTATGCGACTCACTGGCATCTTCTGTGTGCTGTTCCTGGTAGTTCACGCGGCATCTTCGGCATCCGCGGCCCCTACGTCGGCCGCACGAAGCGTGAGTGGCTCACTCGCGGAGCCGTCGCCTGCGCCGACCCTCCCGGTCCCTCGCCTGCGTGTCACCGGCGCAAAGGTCGTGCTCGAGGTGGCGCGGCCCGACCCCCTCGGCCGCTCCGGGCGCGAAAGAGTGGATGGCCCGATGGAGGCGGTGTGGGCCATGCTCGAGGCGTTCGCGGATCGCTCGGAAACGGCCTACGCGGGCTGGATGTCCGACGACTTCCGGTTCGACTCCGATGATCCCGACTTCCGCGCCTCGACTCCCAACGGCATGGACCGTGCTGCCGAGGAGCAGTTCGCGCGGCACCTCTTTCGCGGCGGCAAGCTGTCGCCCGACGGGCGCGCGCTGCCCACTGCGACGCGGGTGCAACTCTCAGCGGGGCCCGTCCTCGCCACGGCCGTGGCCATGCCGCACGACCAGGCGCACGTGACGCTCGCGCACCTGGAGGTGAGCATCGCGCTCTCGGATGGCTCCACGCTCGAACTGGGCGAGACGCGCAATGAGCTCTGGCTCGTGCGCACGCCGGCCGGATGGCGAGTGCGCCGCTGGCAGGAGACACATCCCGCGCCGGATGCGCTCGATGCAGTGGCGCAGCGGCTCGCGCATGCGGTCAATGCGCGCGACACCCTGGCACCCTCCACGGCCGCACAGGAGCCGCCTGCGCCGGTCGCGACCGAGCGCGTCGCACTCGCGCCGCACATGGATCGCGAGCGTGCGGCGCTCGTGTTCGACGTGACGCTGCCTGCGGCAGGCGGCTCGCTCGAGGTGTTCGACGTGATGGGCCGCCGCGTCATCCGGCGCGACCTGTCGGACCTCGGCGCCGGCCATCACGTCGTCGCGCTGGATGGCCACGAACTCGGCGTTGGCGTCTACTGGGCGCGCATTCAGCAAGGAGTCAATGTCGCTACTGCGCGAGTCGTCTGGATTCGCTGAGCAGACACACGAACGGCGACCTGATCCTCGACCGGGCCATCTCGGCGGCCACGACCACAGCATCATCCAAGGAGACGCGACCCGGACAAACACGAGACCAGCGCGCGCGTGTCGGTGCGGATGCTTCCCAACGACGTATCCCCCGGCGAGATGGTTGCTCAAAGCAAGCGTACACAGGGTGCGCGGGGTGCGCATTCACTGCACTTTACTGCGTCGCGAGGCGCCATTCGTGTGCACGGAGTGCACCCTTCGCACCCAGCACTCGGACAAATACTCGGACAAGTCGGACACGACGGACCACGCGCTGCTCTCGCTGTTTGCCGCCACGCTCACGAGCAGGTGCGACGCTGCGACCTCGCAGGACGCCCGCACGCCCTCGCGTTCGCCCGGCCGGCCTTCCACCCTGCACCTGGACCCGTTCGTCCGCTGGCGGCGACCTGGCGCTCCCCAGCGCGGCAGACCTCCCTTGCGTGCGGTTCGCCTACCGGCTGTCCGCCCCCCACGTCACCGTCATGCCCGGAGCGCTGCGGTGGTTTCTATACCACT
>JAYVCN010000315.1:0-4630 GCA_043749875.1 Candidatus Eiseniibacteriota bacterium
GGCTGTGGGCGCGGCCCGCGGCCCGGGTGAAGCGCCGCCCGTGCCCCCACCCCCGCCGCGGTGGACGCTGCCGAGACGCGGCCGGCCCGTGACGCCCGGCCCGACGCCGCGCGCGTTCACCGCGGCGCTGCTCGCGGCCGGCGTGGCGCTGGCGGTCTATGCATGGGGGGCCGCCCCGACCGTGTTGTCCGGCGACAGCGCCGAGCTGGCGGCGGCGGCGGTTCGCGGCGGCGTGCCGCACCCGACCGGCTATCCGACGTTCGTGCTGCTCGGCCAGGTCGCGGCGAAGTTGCTGCCCGGCGACGCGGCGCATCGCATCGCGCTCCTCTGTGCGTTCGCCGGCGCCGTGAGCGTGGCGCTGTTCGCGCTGCTGCTCGCCGAGTTGGGCTTGGCGTGGGGCGCGGTGCTGGCAGGGGCGCTGTTCTTCGCCGGTACGTTCACGCTGTGGTGGTCGGCCATCCGCGTCGAGGTGTACGCGCCCGCCATGGCGCTCGCGATGCTCGCGCTGTGGCGTGTGCTGGTGGCGCGTCGCACTGTTGAGCCGCGTGACGGCCTGCTTGCGGCATTCGCGATCGGGCTCGCCATGACCGGGCACCTGGCTTTTGCACCCGCGCTCGCCCTGGCCGGGCTCGCACTCGCCGTGCGTGCGCAGCGGGCCGGCGCGCTGTCGATCCCACTCGTGCTCGGGGCGATGTTCATGCTCGCGCTCGGGCTCTCGCCCTATCTCTACCTGGTGTTCGCCGACAAGCACTTCACGCTCACCAATTACCTGCACTATGCGGTCGAGCCCGCGGGCGGGCAGTTCGGGCTCACCCCGGCGAGCTTCGATACCTCGGCCGAGCGCCTGCGCTTCCTGTTGCTCGGCGCCGAGACGCGCCCGCACGACTTCGTGCACCACCTGCCCACGGCGCTCACGAACATGGGCGTGGCGTGGGCGCGCTTCGTGGCGTTCGAGGTCGGACCGCTCGGCGTGCTGCTGGCACTCGGCGGCGAGGGCGCGCTGCGCGGCCGCGACCGCGGCGCCGCGCGGCTGCTGGCCGCGATTGCGCTCCTCACGCCGGCGCTTGCGGCGCTGGTGGTGGATGGCGCGCTCCTGAACGTGTTCATGATGGCCAGCACGCTCGCCGTGGCGGCGCTGGCCGCGTGCGGGCTCGACGCGCTGCTCGCGCGCGGCGGCACGCGCGCCCCGCTCGCGGTGGCGATCGCGCTGGCGGCCATCGTGGTGCCGCACGAGCTGCGCGTGCGCGCCGATGCGCGATCACTGGGCGGTGTACGCTGGCTGCACATGGAGCAGGAAGGCCCGCCCCACATCCGCACGTTCGTGCCGCAGCTGCGGAAGGAGCACGCCGAGCGGGACCGCGCCAAACTCATCCTCGCCGCGATCCCGGAGAGCAGTTTCGTGGCCGCGCGCTGGGAACAGGTCATGACCATGAAGTACTTACAGAGTGTCGAGGGGGTGCGCACCGACCTGACGCTCGACCCGTGGTACGAGCCCTCGCACGCGGCGCGGCTCGAGCGCTGGCAGCGCGAACACAAACTCGCCAAGCACCCGGTGGTCATGGTGGACCCGATCGCGGGACTCATGGTGCGACTCGTCCACCCGGAGCTCCGCTGGCTCAGCAACGGCACGATGTTGACCATCGAGCGGCGCGCAGTGGTGACTCACTAGGAAAGGAGCTGACGATGAGCGAACGGCAGCGGGTACTCGATCTCGCGGATCGCGCGTACAAAGCGCATGCATGGCACGGCCCGGCGCTGCTCGAGACGCTGGACGGCATCGCGCCCGCGCTCGCGGCCAAACACCGGGTACGCGGCGCGCACTCCATCTGGGAGCTGGTCGAACACGTGGCGAGCTGGAACGAGATCGTGGCCGAGCGGCTCGCCGGCAAGAAGCCGGTGGTGACGCAGACGTGGAACTTCCCGCCCGTGACGAAGACCACGCCCGCCGCGTGGAAGGCGACGCTCCGCCGGCTGGCACGCGCTCAGGCGCGGTTCCGGCGCGCGGTCGCGGCGTTCCCGGAGGCGAAGCTCGGACGGCGGCGGCCGAAGACCAATCAGACGTGGTACGTGCTCATCCACGGCCAGATCCAGCATGCGATCTATCACGCGGGGCAGATCGCGATGATGCGGCGCGGGCTGGGGAAGCCGATCCAGTCGTAGGAGTGGCGCGGCGTCAGCGCGCAATGCCCGCGTGAAGCTACCCGCCGCCGGTCACGATGAGCGTGCCCGAAGGACCGCCCGGGCCGTCGTCCGCGCGCGGCAGGTGCGGCGGTGCGAGCCACGCACCGCCGTTGAGCCTGATCTGCACGCGATGCACACCCGGCGGCACGCGCACGACGGCCGACCACCAGTTCGCGTGCACGGGAAGCAGCGCCACCGCCGTCCAGTCGGTGAAATCGCCCGATAGCTCCACGCGCGACACGTCGCGTCCGTGCACGCGTACCAGCAAGCGGTCGCGGCCCACGGCACGCGCTTCCCACGCCGTGGCCACGGGCCTGAGCGCACCGCTCATGGCCCAGCCGGGAGTGGCCCACGGGGCGAATTGGAATCCCAGCATGGTGCGGGGCTGTGCGTCACCGTGAAACGCCAGCGACGGCGCGGGTCGTTCGCCCAATGAGGCCATGAGCAGCACTCTGGGCGTCACCTGCACGTTCACCGTGGCCTGCGCCCAGCGCCGCGAACGCGTGCCGTCACCCAGAGAGAGCCCGCCCACGCTCTCCAGCGCGAGTCGTCCCCGCTGCCAGCGGAGCGAGCCCTGTGCGGTGTTCCAGAGCGCCGCGTGCGAGGCATGCTCGACCACCGTGCTGTCGGTGAAGAATCCGGGGCTCGTGTCGCTCGGGGTGAACGTGCGAAGCGTGTAGGTGCGGTACCAGCGCGGGTCGTCGCGGAACAGTACCGAACTTGCGATCCACGCCACCTCGGCATGCACTCCGGCCAGCATCTGGAGCCTTCCGAACGCGAGACGCAGCCGCGCCTCCGGATCGCCGGCTCCGCGCGGCCCGCCGCGCGAGACTCCCCACCAGTTCGCGCCATGGGCGTCGGCGCGCTCCAACCGCAACGACGTACTGAGCGATGAGGCGTCGAACGCGCGCTCGCGATCGTGCGAGGCGCTGGTGAAGGCGTCCAGCCGCCACGGCCCCTCGATTCGGTGCGGCGTGGCCGAGCCGTCGCGGCGCGTGAACCCGAGCGGAATGCCCGTCTCGAACCCCCAGTGGAGCCCGCCGGGCTCCGCCGCAATCGACAGCGCCACGGGACCGCGAGCCGCCAGCGACCGCGACATGGACGGCGCGAGAGCGCCCGGCGGCTCTGCCGCGGACGCGCGCACCGCGGCGCCGAACAACACCACGGTCAGCACGCAGAGGTCGAGTGTGAAGTCGCGTCGGGATCTCATCGCCACCTCCTTGAGAAGCGCTGCGCGATCAGCGTAGCCGGCTTCGCCCGGCGGGCGGTTCGGCGCCACGTCGAGACCTGCCGGGTCCCTCGCGCAGCCATTGCTGGATGACCTCGCCGGCAGTGCCGGCCGGCGCGCCGCCGTCTTCGATGCGCGCGTGGATGCGCTCGCGGATGCGCAGCAGCGTCAGGTCGGTGGCCCCGGCGCGCGCGGCGATGAGCACGGTGACGGACGCGGCGTCCACGGGCACACCGCGCGCCACCAAATCGCACAGCACCACGAGCGGGATCACCAGGCTGCCACCCGCGCGCGCGGCGCGCAATCGCACCAACGAATCCGCGGGCACTCCCGCCATGAGCCCGCTCGCGCCGGCGACGATCTCGTCCGCCGGCGCAGCCGTGCCCAGCGCGCCGCGCGCCTGGGCGAGCGCCGCCGCCTGGCGACGAACACCGGCCACGATGCCGGCGGCGTCGACGCCGCGACTCGCGCCCTCGAGCGCGCGCGCGACCAGCGGATCGGCCGGCAGAGCTGCTGCGCGCGCACCGCGCACGATGGCCAGCACCTGTTGCGCGACCTCGGGGGCGAGCCGAGCGCGCAGACGCACTTCGTCGCTGGCGGTGTCCGTCGCGATCGCGGCCTGCACGGTCGCGAACAGCGCCAGCAGGCTGCAGAGCAGGCTGGCGAGCCCGCGCGCCTGACGAGCGCCCGCGCACCTCACAGGCTCTTTGCTCCATTCACGACGATCACCGAGTTGTGTCCGCCGAACGCATCGTCCGCCGCGAGCGGCGCGGACGGATCGGGCCGCCATTCGGCGCCATCAAGCACGAATGAGTACAGGTGCACACCGCGTGGCAGCTCCACGCTGACGATCCACAGGTCGCCGCTGCCGGCGTGCGACATGGGAGTCGCCGCCGCATCCCAGCTATTGAAGTCGCCCGCCACGCACACGCTCGTGGCGCCCGGTGCCCGCAGCACGAACGTCACCGGTACGCCGCCCGAGGCGCCCATCAGTCGAGAGCCGGTCGCGGGCCCCGCGGCCAGTGCATGTGGGCGAGTGGCCCAGTACCGCCCCACCCACACGCCGGCCGTGAGCGTCACGGTCAACAACGCCAGTACGGCGACGGGCCGGAGCGACCACTCAGGCTCGAACCACCACCGGAAGGCGGACGCGCGCGGCCGCGCCAGGCGTTCGAGCACGCGGTCCTGCGCACGTGCGTCGAGCGGGTGTGCGGCGAGATA
>JAYVCN010000316.1:0-3652 GCA_043749875.1 Candidatus Eiseniibacteriota bacterium
TGGCCGCGCGCGAGGGCTCCTTGAAGAGCCTCGGCGAGTTGCTCGACCTGGCGGAAACCGAGGCCGACGAGAGCATGCTCTCCGAACTCGAGCGCGAACTGGGCTCGCTCGAGGCCCAGGTCAACGCGCTCGAGACCCGCAGCCTGTTGAGCGGCGAGTACGACCGGCTCGGAGCGCTGGTGGTGATTCATCCCGGCGCCGGCGGCACCGAGTCGCAGGACTGGGCCGAGATGCTCATGCGCATGTACGAGCGCTGGGCCGAGCGGCGCAGCTACAAAGTGAACCTGCTCGACTACCAGGTCGGCGACGAGGCGGGCATCAAGGACGCCACGCTCGAGATCGACGGCGAGTACGCCTACGGCTACCTGAAGGCCGAGTCCGGCGTGCACCGGCTGGTGCGCATCTCGCCCTACGACGCCAACGCCCGGCGCCACACCTCGTTCTCGTCGGTGATGGTGCTGCCGATGGTCGACAACACCATCAAGGTCGAGATCGGGCCGGACGACCTGCGCATCGACACCATGCGCGCGGGGGGCGCGGGCGGCCAGCACGTGAACAAGACCGAATCCGCCGTGCGCATCACTCACCTGCCCACCGGGCTGGTCGTGCAGTCCCAGGGCGAGCGGAGCCAGCACCGCAACAAGGACGCCGCCATGAAGATCCTCATGTCGCGCCTGTTCGTCTTGAAGGAGGCCGAGGCGCGCGCCAAGACCGACGCCCTGGCCGGCACCAAGAAGGATATCGACTTCGGCAGTCAGATCCGCTCGTACGTGCTGCAGCCGTACACCATGGCGAACGACCACCGCACCGAGACGAAGATCCCCGACGTGCACGGCGTGCTGGCGGGCGGCATCGATCCGTTCATCGACGCCTGGCTCAAGTCGCAACAGCCGAAGTGAGCCGTACCATGATCCCCGCTCACATCTTTCGCGAGTACGACATCCGCGGTCTGCACGCGACCGAGCTCACGAACGACACGGCCGAGGCGGTGGGGCGTGCTTTCGCCACCCGCATCCGCGCGCAGGGCGGGACGCGCGTCGCACTCGGCCAGGACGTGCGGCCGTCCTCCGAGCGGCTGGCACGCGCGGCCGAAGCCGGCATGTTGGCGGCCGGCATGGCCGTCGAACGCGTGGGCGTCGTGCCCACGCCGGCGCTGTATTTTGCCGTCGCATCCCGCGAGCTGGACGGGGGCATGCAGATCACCGGCAGCCACAATCCGCCCGAGTTCAATGGCTTCAAGATGACGCTGCGGAAGTTGCCACTTTATGGAAAAGACATCCTCGAGATGCTGCGTGCCATCCAGGCCGGAGAACTCGCCGCCGCCGGCGGCGGCACGTGGACCGACAAGCCGGTGCTCGATGCCTATCGCGCCATGCTGATCGAGCGCTGCACCAGCCCGCGCGGCCTGCGCGTGGTGATGGACTGCGGCAACGGCTGCGCCGGCACCGTGGTGCCCGGTACGTTCGAGCGCATGGGACACACGGTCATCCCGCTGTTCGCTGAACTCGATGGCAGCTTCCCCAACCATCTGCCTGATCCCACCGTGCCCGAACTGCTCAAGGATCTTCAGTCGAAGGTGAAGCAGACCGGCGCCGAGCTGGGCATCGGCTTCGACGGCGACGCCGACCGCATCGGGGCGATCACCGCGTCCGGTCGCATCGTGTGGGGCGACCAGCTGCTGGCACTGTTCGCGCGCGACGTGCTCGAGCGCGTGCCGGGCGCCACCATCCTCTACGACGTCAAGTGCTCGCAGTCGCTCGCCGAGGACATCGCCGCGCACGGCGGCGTTCCGAGCATGTGGAAGACCGGGCATTCGTTGCTCAAGACGCGGCTCGCCGAGACGGGCGCGCCGCTCGCGGGGGAGATGTCCGGGCATATGTTCTTCAGCGAGGGCTTTTTCGGTTTTGACGACGCGCTGTTCGCCGCCGGTCGACTGCTCAAGTACGTGGCGTCCACCGGTGCCACGCTCGACCAGCTGGTCGAGAGCCTGCCGCAGTACTTCGCCACACCCGAGATCCGGCTCGCCTGCCCCGAGGAGCGCAAGTTCCAGGTTCCGGATCTGCTCAAGGCTGAATTCGCGGCCCGCTACCGGATCATCGACATCGACGGCATCCGCGTCGAGTTCGGGGACGGCTGGGGACTGGTGCGCGCGTCCAACACGCAGCCGGTGCTGGTCGTGCGCTTCGAGGCCCGCACGCAGGCGCGGCTCGAGGAGATCCGCGACACCATGATGTCGGCGCTGCGGAAGCTGGGTGTCGCGCAGACACCGGTCGGGCACTGAGGTGACGGCTGATGAGCCTTGGTCCGCGCAGGTTGCGCACGCCCGACCGCTGCCGCGCGCGTTCTACGCCACCGGTCCGCGAGTCCTGGCCCGGGCACTGCTCGGGCGCGTGCTCGTGCATGACGTTCCGCGCATCGGGCTGATCGCGGGCCGCATCGTCGAGACCGAGGCGTACGGTGGGCGCGACGATCCCGCGAGTCACGCCTACCGCGGCGAGACGCCGAGGAACCGCATCATGTTCGGGGATCCCGGGCACGCATACGTGTATTTCACATACGGCATGCACCACTGCTTCAACGTGGTGTGCGGCCGCGCGGGCCGTCCCATGGCCGTGCTGGTGCGCGCACTCCACCCGCTCGTCGGGCTGGGGGCCATGGCGGTGCGCCGCGGCCTCGCCGACCCGCGACGACTGTGCTCGGGCCCCGGCGTGCTGACGCAGGCCCTGGGCCTGGGCCGCGAGCACGATGGCGCAGACCTGACGCGCGGGCGGCTGTGGGTGGCGGACCTGCCGGCCGCTCGCGGACGTGGCGGCGTGGCCCGCGGCCCGCGCATCGGCATCCGTATGGCGGCGGGCCTACCGTGGAGGTATTGGGTCGCGGACAGCGCTTTCGTCTCCCGCCGGCCGCGGTCCGCGCCGCTGGAATCCGCGTCGCAGCGGACGCGCTCGCGAGAAGCTCGTTGACACCCTCTCGGGGCATTCCTAGTATCCGCCGGCACTTCGTCGACCGTGCGTGCTTTCGCCTTCGTGGCGGGAGCCCGTCGTCCTGCTATGCGCACGGTGTCCCCGACCTTCCGAGAGCGATGGAAAGGAGTAGTGGATGAACCCCACGCGCTGGGTCCTGCCGCGCGCGTTGTCCCTTTCGTTGCTGGCCATGATCTTCGGGGCCGCGACGGCTTCGGCGCAGTTCTTCGACCCTGCGCTGCGTTCGCTGGATCTGAGCACTGGCCCCGTGGCGCGCAGCCCGCGCCTGCTCGGCATGGGTGGGCTGTCGCTGGCCGTGCCCGATCGCGACGCCTCCATCAACCTGTGGGACTTCGCCGGCATGCCGGTGGGACTCGCAGCCGACGACACCACCTCCACGCTCGACCTGCGCCCCGCCACCGACGCGCTGTCCTCGGTCAGCCGGTTGTCGTCCGGCCGCGAACGGCAGAACCTGGCGGCGCGCAGCACGCTGGCGCAGCTGGAAGCGGTCTACCGCAATCACGAATCCGGCGGCGTGTTCGGCGTGGTCGGTGATTTCAGCAGCCTGCGCTGGGATCATCCTTACGCGCGGACCGCCGAGGTACGACAGGGCTTGCTCCACCCTCAGGTCATGCCGATCCTGGGTGGCATGGTCCCGAGGGTATTCGGCGGTCACTTGGCGTGGGCAG
>JAYVCN010000317.1:0-8365 GCA_043749875.1 Candidatus Eiseniibacteriota bacterium
CAGTGCGACCACCGGCACGATCACCGACACGAAGCTGATGCGCGTCACCGGCCAGCGGGCGATGAGCCACGCGAACGTCGCGAACGCCCCGAGCGAGCCGACCACGGTCAGGTAACCGATGGGCAGCCAGGCCGCACCCCGCGGCATGGCCTGCACCTCGCCCATGCACCGGCTCGCGACGAGGCACATGACCGCGCCCACGCCATGCGCCCACGCATTGGTGGCGAATGGGTTGGCGCCCGGGGCGCGCTTCAAGAGGACGCCGGCCAGGCCGGCCGTGGTGGCGGCGAGGAACACGGCCACGAGCCGTGCCGGCTCGAAGCGGCCCGACAGGCTGGAGGAGAACAACAGCGCCACGCCGACAATGGCGACCAGCGAAGCGATGACGATGCGGGGGCGCAGCCGCTCGAGGCCCGCGGCGCGCGCGAACAGCGAGGTGGTGAGCGGGATGGTGGCGTAAAGCACGGCCGCGATCCCGCTCGGTACGCGCTGCTCGCCCCAGTAGAGGAGCGGCAGGCTGACGCCGAAGTCGATCACACCGAACCACAGCGCGGCTCTCAACTGCGCGCCGCGCGGCCACGGTGCGCGCAGCGCGAGCGTGATGAGGACGAACATGACCGCGGCCAGCGACAGCCGCACCGCCGCCGCCCACACCGGCGGTGTGGTGGCATTGCCCATGCGGATGAACAGGAACGTGCTGCCCCAGATCGTGCAGCAGACGAAGAAGGCCAGCCATGGCGCGGCGCCGCGAGCTGGAGGCGAAGCGGGCGCGGTCATGGTGGGTGAAGCGGGTTCGCTCACGCGGGGGCGCTCGGCGTGTTCAGTTCGCGGGCGATGGCTTCGGCCGCTCGGTCAGTCAGTCGGTAGCGCGAGCCATCGGAGTCGCGAGTCATGTAGCCCCAATCGACGAGGCTGCGCCGCAGCAGTGCCCAATCCGCGAACGTGTGCCCGTCCATGATCACGAAGTTCGCCTCCTTCTCACTGTACTCGCGCCCGCCCTCGAACCGCAGCGCCAGCAGCGCCACCGCCATGCGTTGCACCTTGTAGCGCGCGGGCCATTGGCGCAATCGTCCGGCATCGTCCAGGAACGGCCGGAGTTCGCGTGGCAGGAGGGACTTGTCCATGGCGCGCAGATTATCAGAGCGCCGCGGTCGGCGCGGGGGAGCGGGCGCTCGTGGGGGTGCAGTGGCCGCGTGCGCCGGAGCGGAGTAGCTTTCGCGTCGAATCTGCTGCCTTCCCGTTCGCCCCCGGAGAGCCGCCATGCGCGAAGACGACCTGCTCAAGTTCCGCTGGATCGCCGACCCTCGCATCTCGCCCGACGGGACGCGCATCGCGTTCACACTCGTGCGCGTGGACGCCGATGCGGACGAGTATCGCACCGACCTGTGGCTCGCCACGGTGCCCGTGGCCGGGACGGCGCCGGAGCCGCCGAGAGCGCTGACATTCGACGGCGGCTCGGCGCAGCCGCGGTGGTCGCCCGACGGCACGCTGCTCGCGTTCGCGAGGCGAGCGCAGCCCGCCACGCCGCCGCAGCTGCACGTGCTGCCACTCGCCGGCGGCGAGGCACAAGTGCTGACCAAGCTCGAAAAGGGCGCCAGTTCCCCGGCGTGGTCGCCGGACGGCAAGCGGCTGGCGTTCCTCTCGAGTCATGACCCGGAGCTGGACACGCCCGAGCAAAGGAAGCCCAAGCACGAGCCTGCGCGTGTCGTGACGCGGCCCGAGTATCGTTGGAACAATGAGGGCTTCACGGACTTCGCGCACCTCGATCACATCTGGGTGGTGGACGTGCGCGGCGGCGAGCCGCGTCGTCTCACGCGCGGGACGCGGTGCAAGGAGTCGGAACTCGCGTGGTCGCGCGACGGCAAGCACATCGTGTTCGCCACCGACCGGCGCGAAGCGCCGTGGTTCGCGGTGCCGGCCGAGGACAGCGACCTGCGCGCGGTAGCGCCGGATCTCGCGGAGCCCACGGACGGGGAGGCCATGCGCGTCGTGGCCGACATCGCCGGGCCGATCGGGCCGTTCGCCGAGGGTCCGGACGGCCGTATCGTGGCCGTGGGCGGTATTCGTCCGAGCCGGCCCAACACCTACGAGGCGAACGACCTGTTGTTGTTCGAGGGACCCTGGCCGCACGGCTCCCCGCGCGTGCTCACCGAGGGACTCGACCTGCACGTGGGCGAAGGCGTCAATTCTGACATGCATCCTCCACGCGGTGGGGGTGCGATGCCACTCGGATTCACGGCGCGCGGCAGGGGCGTGGTGTTCGTGCATGCGCGCTGCGGCGCCGGACACCTGGCGTTGTGCGACCTGGTCAGCGGCAAGGTCGAGGAGCTCACGGGCAAGGACACCGAGGTCATCGCCGGCAGTGTGTCGGCGGACGGCAGGCGGGTGGCATTGACGCTCGGCTCGCTCACCTCGACCGGCGACCTGCACCTCTACGACCTCGAGCAGCGCACGCTCACGCGACTGTGGGGGGCGAATGACGAAGTGATCGCGAGTGCGAAGCTGGGCGCGGTGGAGGAGATCGAGTACGCCTCGCACGACGGCACGCGCATCCACGGCTGGGTCGTCAAGCCCCCGGATTTCGACCCGCGCACACGGTATCCGCTCGTGCTCGAGATTCATGGCGGCCCCCACACGGCCTATGGCGTCGGATTCTTCCACGAGTTCCGCGTGCTCGCCGCGGCGGGCTACCTGGTGCTGTACACGAACCCGCGCGGCAGCACGAGCTACGGGCAGAAGTTCGCCGACTGCATCCAGTACAAGTTTCCCGGCGTGGACTATGACGACCTCATGGCGGGCGTGGACGTCCTCATCGCCAGGGGCTGGGTGGACGAGTCCCGCATGGGCGTCACCGGCGGCAGCGGCGGCGGCCTGCTCACCAACTGGATCATCGGGCACACCGATCGCTTCGCCACCGCGATCAGCCAGCGCTGCGTGTCGGACTGGGCGGGCATGTTCTACTCGTGCGACTTCGCCATGTTCCATCCGTCCTGGTTCCACGGCGCGCCATGGGAGCATCCCGAGGAATTCGCAGCGCACTCGCCGGTGCACCTGCTGCCGCGCATCAATACGCCGCTGATGGTGATCCACGCTGAAGAGGACTGGCGCACACCGATCGCGCAGGGCGAGGCGATGTTCCGCGGGCTTTACTACCAGAAGAAGCCGGTCGTCATGATCCGATTCCCGGGTGAGAATCACGAGTTGTCGCGCTCGGGGGCGCCTTCGCATCGAGTGGAGAACCAGGTGCATATACGGCGGTGGTTCGATCACTGGCTGCAGGGTCGGCCGGCGCCTGAGTACGGCGTGCCGGAGGCGGCCGAGACTTCGACTCCACGCGAGGTTTGAGTCGATTGTTCCGAGGGACGCCGCGGGGACGAGCACGGTCCCGATCAGGCGAACGCTCCCTACGCGCATCCCTGCGCTCCGGTCGCTCGGCGTTCGGCCTCTTTCGCCATCCTGGCTGCAGAGGCCTCTCGACGTCGCCTGATCGGGACCGTGCTCGTCCCCGCTCTGACCTCAGTCTGGCGACGGAAAGCCCGAGTCAGTGCCCGGCGCGAAGCCCGGCGAGCCACGCGGCAAGCGTGTCGCGTTCGGCGTCGGTCATGCCGGTGAGGTTTCCAAGCGGCATGGTGCGTGTGTCGATCGCGCGCACCTGCACACGTGGGGCCATGATCTTGAGCCGATCGAGCTGGTCGAGCTTCACGCCGCCCGGGGGCTCGGGGAAGGATGGGTTCGAGGGCTTCTCGGCGTGGCAGGTGGTGCAGCGGCGTTCGACGATGGCGAAGGCTTGTTCGTCGGAGATTCGGGCGTTGAGTGTCGATGCGGTCGCGTTGCTGCCGGCGCCGGGCCTCGCGGTGAGTACGATGGCAGCGACAAGCGCCACGCCGCCGGCGGTGACGGCGCGCCAGTCGCTGCGGGCTCGAAAGTTCATCACGTACTTCAACACCACGCCCGCCGCCGAGATCAGGAGCAGGATGAGCCAGCCGAGCGGATGGCCGTAACCGCTCGGGAAGTGCTGGGAGAGCATCATGAACAGCACCGGCAGCGTGAGGTAGTGGTTGTGCGTCGAGCGGGCCTTGGCGAGCCGGCCCGGCGCGGTGTCCACGGGAATGCCGGCGCGCGTCTGCGCCAGCATCTTCGTCTGGCCGGGGATGATCACGCGCCAGACGTTGGCGGCCATGATGCTGCCCAGCATGGCGCCCGTCTGCAGCCACGCCGCGCGCGCCCCGAACACGCGCGTGAAGCCGAACACGGCTGCCGCCAGCGCCAGCGTCAGGACCGCGGCGAGCAGGCCTGGCTTGCGCGCGAGCGGCGAGCGGCAGGCGGTGTCGTACGCGAACCATGCCACCACCAGCGAGCCGGCGGAAATGGCCACCGCGGCAGCGTGGGACAGCCGCGAGCCGCTATCGACCAGCAACGCGCCGCCGCCCAGCCAGAACATCACGGCGAGCAGGAACGCACCCGAGATCCAGGTGGTGTAGGACTGCCACATGAACCAGTACAGGTTCGCCGGCAACTCGCTGGGCGTGAGCGAGCGACGCTTGACGACCTCGTAGAAACCGCCGCTATGCACCATCCACATCTCGCCCGCGACGTCGCCCTCGCGCGGTCCGCGCGAGGGCTCAAGACTCGAATCCATCCACATGAACAGGAACGAGTCGCCCACCCACATGATGGCGGCGAGCACGTGCACCCAGCGCGCGAGCGCGCCGAGCCATTCGAGCAAGAGCGGGGGTAATCCCACCCGGGCTAGTGCTCGGGTGGGACCGTCACGTGGTCGGGCATCCTCGCCGTGGACGTGGTCCCGCGACCTTCGGCCTCTTCGCGCAGGCGCTGGCCCCACTTGCTGTGGCGACGGGCCACCTGTCGCGCGGCCGGCTCGGTGATCTTGCGCGGCAGCGGATCGGTGAGCACCAGCGTGCCCAGCATGAGGTCAGCGAGCGGCAGCACGACGTTGAAGTTCTTGCCCATGTAGACGTGGTGCAGGCGGTGATGGTTCTTGATGAACTTGAAGAAACCCAGGCGCTCGATCCACGGCAGGGTGGGCTTGTGCATGAGGAAGTGGAATCCCTCGTAAGCGAAGTAGTAGAGCAACACGATCCCGCCGACGGTGTACATGAACGCCGTCCACGGGAACGAGCCCTGACCATGGACGAACAGGGCCACGACCGCGTAGGGCAGCATGTTGAAGCCCATCAGGATGGGCGCGGCCCACCATTGGAACGTGAGCGCTTCTTCCTGCTCGGGTTCGGTCACCTCGAACGTGTCGTCGTGCTTGCACAGCTGATGGTGCACGAGCGTGTGCGCCGTGAACATCTGCGGCGGCAACCACGGCCGGTGGAGCCAGTAGCGGTGGTAGATCCACTCGAACAGGCTGGTCTGGAAGATGCCGACCACTGCGGCGAGCGGAATGACGACGGCCAGGTTGGTCACGGGATCCCCGGGGGCGCATGTGCATGTCGGGCTCCCCGCGCCGCTGGGAAGTCCTCCGCGCCGGGCACATCGTGCGCCCGGCGAGCGCAGACTAGCACGCCACACCGGAGAGGGCGCAATCGGCGGCCGATCGCTCCTGGGTTCGGTCAGCAGCGCCGACCTGTCGGTTCTGCTCTGACCGTCCCTGCGCGCTGCGTGTCTGATCGAGGTGATCGGCTCAGGTGCGTCGCGACAGCAGCATGATCTGCCACAGGTCGTGGCTGCTCGTGCGCCGCAGTGGCAGCATGGCGAGACAGCCGGTGGGTCCGATGCTGCGCTCGAGAAAGTGGAGTTCCTCGAGGTTGGCACGCACCGACTCGTCAGGCTCCACGTTCACGCCCGCGGCGCGCGCGATGAGCATGCCCTTGGCGCGCAGCGACAACTCGAGATGGATGCGGAGCAGGCACAGCATGTCGCCCACGATCGCGCCCGCGAAGCGGCTCTTGAGCGATTCGAGATAATGCCCGACGCGCGTGCCCGCCACCTCGCCATCGAGGATCTGTTCGAGCGCCTCGACGTCGCCGTCGAGCCCGCTGCCGAGCCAGTCGCGCGTGGCGCGCTCGCTGCGCTCGAATACCGCCAGCAGCAGCAGCGGCAGGATCGCGATCATGACCGCCGCAGTCAGCAGGGTGTTGATCGTGAACAGGTTGAAGAGCGCGTGCACACTGGCTGCGAGCAGCAGCCCGGGCAGCAGCCAGCGTGCGCCCGAGCCGCCACGGCGTTCGCTCAGGTCCTTGGAGATGATGGCGAACATGGCGGTGGTGGAGCCGTGCATGACGGCGGTGCCGAGCCCGCGGGCGAGCCACAACGGCAGGGAGAGGTCACGCAGCGCCCCGGCGTAGTAGAGGTTCTCGACCAGCCCGAAGCCGGTGCCGACCGCGAACCCGCAGATGGCGGCATCGACCATGAACCCGACCTGCTCGGTGCGGATGAGCCAGACCATGAACACGGCCTTGAGGCTCTCCTCGAGCAGTGGCGCGAACACGCGGCCGAGCATGACCCGGTCCACGTGCGCGCCCTCGAGCAGCAGGCGATTGGCGATGTACGCCAGCCCCGCCGCGATCGATCCGGCCACGAGCGTTTCGAGCAGCATGCGACGGCGCACGAGCTTGTAGCTGTCCATGAACCGCAGCGCGGCCAGGAACAGCAGGACGGGAAGAAACCCCGCGGCGACGCTCGCAAACGGCATCGGCTAGAGCACCTTGAGTGACGCCATCCACTCGCGCGTGGGGGCGAGGTGTCGCTCGAGCGCATACGCCCAGCCGAACGAGAACGTGAGCGGTGACTGGGTGAGGAGCTGCATGCGCACGTCGATCTGCGCGCCGGCGTTGGCGAGTTCGCGGTGGTCGCCCGGACCGGGGCCGCCGCCGGCGAGCTTGTTGCTGGAGGCGAAATTCGTCGTGAGCCCCGAGCCGAACAACGACAGCCGCGCCCACGAGGCATACAGCGCCAGCGTGCCCGCGCGGCGGAAACGCAGCGCCGGCAGGTTCCAGTCCAACATGCCGCGAGCATAGCGACTCGCGGCGATGGCATCGATTCCCGCGCCCGGGAACTGCTGCGGGTCGCGATAGCGGCGCGGCTCGCCCACGTCGAGCCCGCTGTTGCCGAAGCCGCCGAAGTAGAAGTTGGCGAATGGCTCGTTCGGCTCGTTCCGGGTCGAGAACCCTGCCGCCGTCCGCAGCCACAATGACGAGTTGCGAAATCCCGGGATGGGCCGGCCGACGTCGAGCCCGCCATCCACGAGCGGGAACCCGGTCCACGCCGCCGCGGCGCCGCGAGCCTGCCGCACGCTCTTCACCAAGGTCCCGAGCCACCACTGGTGCCCGAGCTCGGCGTCCGAGGCGCCGATCGACTGACGCTGGTTCTTGTAGCGCAGCTCCGCGCCGGTCTCGAGCAGCTGGTTGAAGCCGGCGCCCGTGGCGATGTTCTGCGCGTCCGGCAAGCGATCGAGCCCGCCCCAGTGGCTTGCCTTGGCCGTGAGCTCCATCAAGCGCGGCTTGTCGTAGACGAGCGTCTTCCGCCATTCGAGCGACGTGCCGTAGCCCTTGTGGCTTGCCTGCGTGGCGCCGACCAGGTCGTAGAACGACGCCGGGTTCCAGCGAAACTGCGCGGTCAGGTCGTAGCGCTGGTAGCGCGCCAGCATGTGCCAGCGCTGGCCGCCGAGCTCGGGCGCGTCGGGCGAGTAGGAGCCCGCGAGCGTGAACTGGTGGAACGACATCGGGTCGGCGAACTCGGTCTGCAGCCCGACGGCCGTGTGCCGCCGGTAGGCTTCGACGATGGGGTAGAGGTTCATGAGCCGCACCGAGGCGAGCGCGCGATACCGATGGCCCGCTTCGGTGGTCGCGTCCAGCGTGATCGAGGACGGCGGCGGCGCCGCCCACGAGCGCAGCACCGGACGGCGCTCCACCAGGCGCTCGCCGAAGAACGTGATGGCGCTCACGTCGGTGAGCGGCGTGGGCTTGATGCGCGCGGGCGTGAAGCCCTGGCCGCTGTAGCGGAATACGATCAGCGAGTCGTCGCCGGTGGGCACGGGACGGAAGAAGCCGGTCTCGGCGTTGGACATGATGTCCATGGAGTCGGCCACCGTGTCGTAGCGCCAGATGTTGGAGACGCCGGTGAAGTAGGAGCTGCCCCACAGCGCACTCCCGTCCGGGCTCCACGTGAATCCCGACGGGATCGCGCTGCCGAAGTCGTGCACGACGCGCGTGCTCGTATCGCCGCCGGCGACCGCGGCGGCGTTCATCAGGCGCAGCGTCTGCCGCCCGCTGATCTCGGCGAAGGAGCCGGCCAGCGTGCGCCCGTCGGGCGAGATGTCGAGGTCGTAGAGGTCGAGCCCGTAGGGGAGCGCCCACGCCAGCTTCCAGTTGTCGTAGGGCGGCTCCAGGCGCACCAG
>JAYVCN010000318.1:0-5958 GCA_043749875.1 Candidatus Eiseniibacteriota bacterium
GAGCAGGTGCTCGGGGTCGCGGATGGGCTTGGCGACGAAGTCGAACGCTCCGCGCTGGCCGGCCTTGACCGCGTTCTCGAGCGTGCTCTCGCCGGACACGATGATCACCGCCGTGTCGGGCGCCTGCTCGCGGATCTTCAAGAGCGCGTCGAGCCCGTGCTCGCCCGGCATGGTCAGGTCCAGCAGCACGGCGTCCCAGCGGCGCTGTTCGAGCGCCGCGTACGCCTCGTTCGCGTTGCTCGCTTCGCCAGTCTCGTGGCCTTCGTCCTCGAGCACCGCGCGCAGCGTGCGGCGGATCGCGGGGTCGTCGTCCACGGTGAGTACGGCGAAGTGCTCTTGCTGCGCCATCGGGAACTCCTACGTCAGGGGAAGTGCCAGGCGCGCCAGCGCGCCACCACCGTTCCGGTTCACCAGCGTCACGCTGCCTCGGTGTTGTGTGGCGATGTCGCGCACGAGCGACAGGCCGAGTCCGCTGCCACGATTCTTGTTGCTCACGTAGGGTTCGAACTCGCGCTCGGCGAGCTTGGGGTCGAGCCCCGTGCCGCGGTCGCGCACCTCGACCCAGGCCTGCGCGCCATCGCGGCCGGACTCGAGCTCCACCACACCACCCGCCGGGCTCGCCTCGATCGCATTCACGAGCAGGTTATGCAGCGCCCGCGACAACAGCAACCGGTCCCCGCGTACGGGCAGCGGCGGGTCGCAATCGATACGCAGCGTCAGGCCCCGCGGCTCGTGCAGCGCGCCGCAGGCGCGCGCAAGCTCCGACAGATCGAGCGGCTCCTCGTGCGGCTCGGGCATGCGCGCGTATTGCGAGAACGTCTCCGCCATCCGCGTCAGGTGCTCGACCTCCTGCAGCAGAGCCTCGATGCTTTCGCGTACCGCCCGGCGCTCGGATTCGGGCACCAGCTCGGCCCGGCGCTTGAGCCGGTGCAACGACAGCGACATCGGGGTGAGCGGGTTCTTCAGTTCGTGCGAGAGTCGCCGCGCCACATCGCGCCAGCCCGCCTCGCGCTCGGCCTGCGCGAGCGCAGTGCGTGCCTCGGACAGTCGCGCGGTCATGGCATTGAACGAGGTCGCGAGCGAGGCCAGTTCACGCGGGCCGGATTCCGGCAGGCGATGCGCGTTGCGCCCGTCCTGCACGCCTTCGAGCGCCGAGGCGAGCCGCGACAGCGGCAGCAGCATGCCGTCCGCCAGCGCTTTCGCCAGCAGGGCCGCGCCCAACGCGATCGCCAGGGCCAGCGCCGCCACGGTGAGCCACACGCGCTCGCGCGCCACGGCCACCAGCACGCCGACGCGCGCGTAGAACTCGCGCGCCTCGCGCACCTGGCCGAGTTGTTCCCAGTAGCTCGGGTTCAACCACACGCCAGTGATCAACGCCACGCGGTCGCGCACTGGCGCCACGGCACCGAGCACGCCGCTCGGCGAGCGCACCAGCCGGTCGCCGCTCATGGCGGCGGGGATCTCGGAGGACAGGTCCACCGTGTCGGCGGCCATCACGCCGGAGGGCACCAGGGTGGTGGCGAGCCGCCAGCCGGTGGAATCGCGCTCGTACAGTTGGGCGAAATCGAGCCCGGCTTCACGCAGCTCGCGACGCAGGTCGTTGCGCTGGCGCGGGTCGGCGGCGAAATCGCGCATGGTCGCGGCCCACGCGTCGGCGCGTTCCATGGCGGTGGCCTCGAGGCGCGTGAGCGTGGTGCGATTGGTCTCGATCGCGGCTTCGAGCGCGTGGTCGACTCCGGACTGATACCAGCGCGACGTGGCGTCATTCAGTTGGACCAGCGTGAACCAGGCGAACACCAGCGTTGGCACGAGCGCTAGCGTGAGCAGCGCAAGGAACAGCCTGCTGCGGAGGCTCATCTCGAGCTCGTCAACCTGCGGCTGCGTCGCCGCTCAGCGCTCGCGTCACTCGTTCTCCGGGGTGAGGCCGCCGAGTTGGCCGCAGGCGGCCCAGATGTCGCCGCCCTGCGTCTGGCGGACGGTCACGGCCGGAGCGCGCGGGTAGAGGCGCTCGGCGAACGCGTCGATGGCGGCCTGCGAGGGGCGCTTCCAATCCAGGCCAGGCACCGGATTGTAGGGGATGATGTTGATCTTGCTCGGCAACTCGCGCGCGAACGCGGCCAGCCGGTCGGCGTCCTCCATGCTGTCGTTCACGCCACCCAGCAACACGTATTCCAGCGTCACGCGTCGCCCGACGGTGCGTCCGTAGTCCTTGGCGGCGTCCAACAGCTCGCGGATGGGCCAGCGTTTGTTCACCGGCACCAGCTCGTCGCGCAGCTCGTCGGTGGTGGCGTGCAGCGAGACGGCGAGTCCAACCTGAAGCTCGAGCTTCGTCAGCTCGCGCATCTGCGGCACCAGTCCGCTCGTGCTCACCGTGACGCGGCGCGCGCCCAGGTTCAACCCGCGCTCGTCGTGCAGGATCTGGATGCTCTCGGTGACCGCGGCCAGGTTGGCAAGCGGCTCGCCCATGCCCATGTACACGATGTTGAAACGGTCGTCCTGCCAGGCGTGGAAGTCGCCCATGGCCATCACCTGCGCCACGATCTCGTGCGCCTTGAGATTGCGTTTCAGGCCCATGAGGCCGGTGGCGCAGAACGAGCACTGGAGTGCGCATCCCACCTGGCTCGAGATGCAGAACGTGAGCCGCTTGGGTGTGCGCATGCTCACGCTCTCGACGCGCGCGCCGTCGGCCAAGCGGAGCACGAACTTGTGTGTGTTGCCGTCGGGGCTCTTGTGCACCGACGCCGTCTCGGGCAAGCCGAAGTCGCAGATGGCTGGCAGGGACCGGCGGAACGTCAGCGGCAGATTGGTCATGTCGATCGGATCGCGCACGCGCTTGCGGTACACCCACGAGAACATCTGCTCGGCTCGGAATCCGGGCAGGCCATGGCCCAGCACGTGACGGCGCAGGTGGTCACGGCTCATCCCGAAAAAGCTGGGGGTGGGGCCAGCGGCAGGTGACAGATCGGTCTGGGTCATGGTGGCAGTGTGCGGTAAGCCGGTGAAAGGTAGCAACCATGCGTATTTGCGGTCAACGCCCTGGCGATGGTATGCATGTCAATGCAATGCATTCCCGACACGACGAACTGCATCAGGCGCTGGCCGTGCTTGCGCCGCCCCGGCGATTCGAACTGCTGATGCTGCTGCTCTCAGGTGCGGACTGCAGCGTGAGCCAGCTGGCGAGCGCCGTGCACCTGTCCCAGAGCTGCACGACCCGGCATCTGCAGGCGCTCCAGCGCGCGGGTCTGGTGAAGGGCGTGCGCGACGGCAAGCGCGTGCTGTTCAGGCCCGCCCCGCGCGGCGCCACGGCGGCGGGGGTGCTGGCCTCGCTGGTCGATGACGGCTGGCTGCCTGCCGAGAGCGCCTCGCCGGCGGCCCCGATCCCCGCGGTAGAAACGCAGCCTCCGCAAGCCGTCCCGGAATCTGGTAAGAACTCCGCTCCCACGAGCCCACCGCGCCGCGTCTGGCCGGTGCTCGAGGACTACCTGCTGTGACCTTTGACTGACTTCGCCAGTCTCATACTTGAACCCACCGAGTTTCACTACCCAAGGAACCTATGCGTGTCGGTGCAATAGATATCGGCTCCAACTCGGTGCGCCTGCTGGTGGCCGAGATCCTTGACAGCGAACCGTGGGGCCCGCACCTGGACACGCTCGCGCGTGCGGGCGAGGCCTGCCGGCTCGGCAAGGGCCTGCACGAGTCGGGCAAGGTGGACGACGAGCTCGTCGATCGGGCTGGCACCATCGTCACCGAGTTCCTTCGTCGCGCCCGCTCGCTCGGGGCGCGCCACATCGTGGCCGCCGCCACGGCGGCGCTGCGACGTGCCAGCAATGGCGCCGCCGCGGCCGAGCGGATCAGCGAGGTCGCCGGCCTGCCGGTGCGGATCCTGAGCGAGGCCGACGAGGCCCGGCTGGTCTACCGCTCGGTCGTCATGGGGCTCGGCAAGAGCGTGCGCGGCAGCCAGTGCGTGGTATTCGACCTCGGTGGCGGCAGCACCGAGGTCGTGAGCGGCGTGGGCGAGCGGCTCGGGCGCTGGACCAGTCTGCCGTTCGGGGCGGTGACCCTCACCGAGCGGCTGGTCGCGGGCGACCCACCCACGGAATCCCAGCTGGCCGATGCCCGCGGCTGGGTGCGGAACGAACTTATGCATGGTTGTGCATCTTTCCCCGAGCGCACCGCCGTGCTGGCCGGGGTGGGCGGGACGATCACCGTTCTGGCTGCGCTGGACGCGGGTATGACGACGTACGACCCTGCTCAGCTCGAGGGCGCCTACATGCCGCGCGGGCGGGTGCTGGCGCTGGTGGACCGCATCGTCCGCTCCAGCCAGGCCGAACGGCGCTCCATGCCCATCATGGGCGAGGGCCGCGCCGACATCGTCGGGACCGGGGCGCTGGTGGTCGAGGGGCTGCTCGAGCGATTCCAGGGCCCCGGGCTCCTGTGCTCGACCCAGGGCCTGCGTTACGGCCTGGCCCGGCTCGCGGCCGAGGAATGGCGGGCGCTCAAGGCTGCGGAATAGCCGCAGAATAATCGTTGACGCACGATTCACAACGGGCGGATACTCCGATCCAGGTTCTTGCAGGTCCCCTCAAAAATCTTTCCACCGCCCGGCGCCTCCATCTGGTCGGCTAGCTTATTTCTTACCGAGGGAACGAGTGTCGGAGGGGTAAACGTCCACATGATGAACCGCATGATGAACCGAAAGCGCATCAGAGTTCTCATCACCTTGGTCCTCGCGACCGCCATCTGCTCGGCGATCGGGACTGAGGCGCATGCTGCCCGTCTGGATCTGCGGTCATTCTCCGCCGCGTCCATCGGCAGCACAGCGCCCAAGCCCGGCCCCGGCACTGGTCCGATGTCAGGGGAACCTGACACGAATCAAGGCGGTCCGTTGCCTCCGAAGCTCGGCCCCTACCCGACAGGTGGGCAGCTCTCCGGCTGGGCACTGCGAGTTCAATGGTTGGTTCGGACTTGGCTCGGAACTGTGCCGAAGCGCTTCCCCTGAGCTTCGCAGTTAACGGGCAGCTATTCTCGATGAAGCTCGGGCGCATCGGATCGAACCGCCGATGACGCCCACCGGGTTGTGTAGTAATCGAGGGTTCGACTGTGCAGAAATCAATCCCCCCTGATTCCACTGCTGCGGCTCCCCGCCAGCCGGGGCTGTCGCAGCAAGAGGCGATCGGAGACCTCCACCTCGCCGCGGACGCATTCGCGAATGCGGTCGAGGCGTACAAGGCGGCTGTGGTCGGCACGCCGCCGGAAGCGCTTGGCGACCGGGTTCGGCTGCTGCTCCGAATTGCGCGCGCCGAGATGCTGCGTGGGCGCCCCCAGGAGGCGCTGGCCGAGGCTGCGAATGCGCGTGAGATCGCGCGTCGCACGGGCGATCCGCGGTTGAACGCGCAGGTGGCGGCCGGGCTCGCCATCATCCAGATCGAATTGGGTTCGCCGCGCCGCGGCCAGCGCTACGCCATGCATGCTTACCGCGTGCTGCGTGACACCAGCGACCATCTGACCGTGGCCCAGGTCTCGTTGGCCATCGGCATCGCGCTCACGCGCAGCGGCCGCCCGCACCAGGCGGTCGACTGGCTGCAGAGTGCAGCGGCCACGTTCCGCCGCGTCGAGAATGCGGACGGCGTGGTGAGCGCGCTCAACAACCTGGGCATCGTCTACAAGAACCTGCGCGAGTGGCGTGAAGCGACGCGCTGCCTCGAGCAGGCGCTCGAGATCGACGAGCGCAAGGGCCTGTTCGCCCGCATGCGCGGCCACCACCAGAACCTCGGCCTCATCCGCTATCGCCTCGGGCAGTGGGAGCTGGCGGACGAACACTTCCGCCAGTCCCTGCGCATCGCTCGCGAGCTGTCGCATCCAGGCGGCGAGTCCATGGCGCTGCTGGCACTGGGCATGCTCGCCCGTCGTCGCAGGCATCTGGATCGGGCCGACGAGCACTTCCGCAAGGCGCTCGAG
>JAYVCN010000319.1:0-3006 GCA_043749875.1 Candidatus Eiseniibacteriota bacterium
CCGGGCTGCCCTGCGGTCAGACCGCCGGCGGTACGCTGTTCACGGTGGACGTGGCCGGCGTGGGCGGGGACGGCATCGGCAACCTGACCGTGACGGCCTGCCGCACGCTCGACTGCTCCAGCCTGCCGCTGCCGGCGCAGCCCGGCGCACCGGCGCCGCTCAACCTGGATCATGTCTCGCCGGGGCGGATCACCGACCTCGCTTCGGCCCAGATCGCACCCGTCGTGGTCGCCGGCGGAGCGACCGACTCGCTCGCCACGCTCCGGCTCACCTGGACCCCGTCGCCCTCGAACATCATCTCGATCTATCGGGCGCCATTCGGAACCTATCCCGAGTACGACGACCTCGGCGGCACATTGCCCGACTCGGCCGCCGCGCCCGCGGCACCGTGGGTGTTGGTCAGCGCCAGCGCCACGTCGCCGTTCGTGGATCGCCCGCCCGTCCGCGGCTCGTGGCACTACGTGGCGTTCGTCGCCGACTCGTGCGGCAATCGCGCCGCGGTCTCGAACCTCACCCAGGGTTCACTCGACTACCTGCTCGGCGACGTGTCCGACAAGGTCACGCGCGGCGTCGGCAACGACCGTGTCGGCGTCGAGGACGTCTCGCTGCTCGCCTCCCACTACGGGTTGAGCGGCGCGCAGATCGTGACCGCAAATGTCGCCTACCTCGACGTCGGTCCGACGCTGGACGGCACGGTGAACTCGCGGCCGACCACGGACGACTTGATCGACTTCCAGGACCTGGCCATCTTCTCGCTGAACTTCAAGGTCACGCCATTCGGGGCCAGCGCACGACCGGCCGCCCCCCCCGCTCCAAGCGACGGGCTCGAGACGTTCGAGTTGCGGGCTCCGGCGATCGTCGGGCCGGGTGCCGACGTGCCCGTGGTGCTGCATGTCGCTGCCGCCGGTGCGATGCAGGCCTTCTCGGTGCAACTGGCGTGGAACCCGTTCGTGGTGCAACCGATCGACATGGCGAGCGGTGGATTCGTCGAGAGCCAGGGCGGTATCGTCCTGTCCGCGCGGGCGGGCGATGTGGACGCCGCACTCCTCGGCGTCGGAGAGCACGGCATGCTCGGCTCGGGCGACGTCGCCACGCTGCACTTCCACGTGATCCGCGAGGGCGATCCCGGACTGCGCATCGCGAACCTCATCGCCCGCGACGCCAGCAACCGGCCGGTCGATCCCGCGCGGCTCGGCGATGCCGTGGTCGCGGCGCCGCCGGCGCACACGCTATTGCTGGCGCCCACCCCGAACCCGGCGCGTGACGCGGCCACGCTGGCGTTCGGCCTCGCGCAGCGCGGGTCCGTGGACCTGGGCCTCTACGCGGTCGACGGTCGTCGCGTGCGCACTCTCGCCCATGGCCTGCGGGAGCCGGGCGTCTACCGCATCACGTGGAAGGGCGACGACGATGGCGGACATTCGCAGGGGCCGGGGGTTTACTGGGCGCGATTGACGGCCGATGGCCGCACGTTCACACGGCGATTGGTGTACTTGAAATAGCCGGTTGCCTCCGGCAACCCTCGGGCCTACGCTGGCGTCGTGAGACCGGGCAGGTTCGAGCATCGTGTGGTCAGGGACCCACGATCGTCCGGAGGCACCGTGCGCAGGATCCTCGTCCTATCCGTGTTCGCATTCCTGTTCGCCGCGCGTGTCGGCTCCGCGGCCGCGCCGACGGCTCCGGCAGCGAATCCCGTCGCCGCGCCCAACGCGATCACGTCGTTCGACATCTGCGCCCCACTCGACGTGAACGCCCTGAGCCTGTCGCTCTCGAACTTCGGCGCGTTCGCCTTTGACCTGAGCGGCCTGTTCCCATCCGGGCTGAGGTTCCCCAAGGGCAGTGGCGACGGCGTCGTGTTCGCCTCCGGCCTGTGGCTCGGGGCCACGGTGGCCGGCAGTCCGCGCGTCACCGTGGCCGAGTACAGTCAGGAGTACGTGCCCGGCAGCGCGCTGTTCGGGTTGCCCGAGTCCCCGGAACTCGCTCAACTCAAGGTGTACACGCTCAAGCGCACCTACCCCACAGCGGCCGAGCGCGATGCGGCGCTGGACAGCTACAACAACAACGCCGTGTCACGCGGCGCACCCGTCGTGACCGTCCAGCCCGATGGCTCGTTGAATGTCCCCGGCGACGAGATGCGCTGCGCTGTCTACAACGACCTCACCGGGAGCGCGCACAACAACGGCGCAGGCGCCACCACTCCGCTCCAGGTCGAGGTGCAGCAGACCACGTGGGCCTACGACCGGCCGGGACCGTTCGGGAACTCGGTGTTCATCCGTTTCAAGATCATCAACCGCGGACCCATCACGCTCAACGACATGCCGTGTCGATTTGGGCCGACCCCGACCTGGGTGATTTCTCGGACGACCTGGTGGGCTGCGACAGCACGCTGAACCTCGGCTATTGCCATAACGCCACGAACAGCGATGCGCTCTACGGCGCCACGCGGCCTGCCGTGGGTTACGACCTGTTGCAGGGTCCGTCCAGCGCCGCACTCGGCGCCCGGCTCCCGCTCACGGCGTTCACCGCCTACACCAACGGCACCGACCCCTCGTCGGCCTCCGAGAGTTTCCAGTCGATGCATGGTCGCGACTACTTCGGCAATCCGATCCGCGACCCGCAGTCCCACCCCACGCACTTCATGTTCGCGGGCGATCCCGTTGCGGGCACCAGCTGGGTGGACCAGCAGGTCGCCGACAAGCGCATGCTGCTCTCCTCCGGTCCAATCACGATGGGCCCGAATGCCGTGCGGGAGGTGGTGCTGGCGATCATCGTGTCGCAGGGTTCGGATGGCTGGACAGTGTGCGCCAGTTGAAGGACGACGACCGGCTCATCCAGACAGCGTTCGACACCAACACGCTCGGATTGCTGGATGTTCCCGCCCGCGTCCTGGCGCAACTGGAGCTCTACCGCACCGTTCCGAATCCCGCGCGCGGCAAACTGTCCGTGCTGTTCTCGTTGCCAGGTTCGGGCGCGGCGTCGCTGGAACTGCTCGACCTCGCCGGCCGTCGC
>JAYVCN010000320.1:0-5875 GCA_043749875.1 Candidatus Eiseniibacteriota bacterium
CGACGCGCGGACTGGGCAGAGAGCAGAAGTAGCCGGCGCGGCCGCGCCCGCGAGACACACGTTTCTGGCCTGCCCACCGCGCTCACGAGCGAGCCCAAAGAGGAACACCGATGGTGACCCGGACGCGGGTGAAGAACGTATTCAGCGTGGATCTCGAGGACTGGTACCAGGGCCTCGAGATCGACATGGATGCCTGGGGCGCTTACCCGCCGCGGATCGAGGCCGGGCTCGAGATCCTGCTCGACCTGCTCGACCAGTCGGGCGTGAAGGCCACGTTCTTCGTGCTCGGCTGGCAGGCGGAGCGGACGCCGCACATCGTGCCCCGGCTCGCCGCGCGCGGGCACGAGATCGCGTCGCACGGCTACTCGCACCGCTTCGTCTACCAGCAGGGGCCGGAGGAGTTCCGGGCCGAGCTGCGCCGCTCGCTGCGCGTCCTCGAGGAGCAATCCGGCGGGCCTGTGATCGGCTACCGGGCGCCTTACTTCTCGATCACCGCCGGCGCGCAGTGGGCGCTCGACGTCATGCTCGAGGAGGGCATCCGCTACGACTCGAGCGTGTTCCCCACGCACAACTATCGCTACGGCATCCCCACCGCGGACCGCCGTCCGGGCTGGGTGCGCACACCTTCCGGACGCCGCTTGTTCGAGGTTCCGTTGTCCACCGTACGGCTGCCGACGTCCGGCAGCCGGCTGGGCGTGAACGTGCCGCTCGGGGGCGGCGGCTACTTTCGCCTTTACCCCTATGCGCTCACGCGCGCATTCAGCGATCACCTGTGCATTCGTGAAGGCGGCGGGCTGGTGTTCTACGTGCACCCGTGGGAGTTCGACACCCAGCAGCCGCACATCAAGCTGACGCGCTGGCTGCCCCAGGTGACGCACTACCACGGGCTCGAGACCACGGCCGGCAAGGTCCGCCGCCTGCTCGCCGACTTCGAGTTCGTCCCCATGCGCGAGGCGTTCGCGCAGCAACTCGCCGAGGTGGTCGCGCGGTGACGGCCGCCGAGGCCAGCGCGGCGTGAAGATCCAGATCCTCACGCAGGAGGACGCGTTCTACATCCCGCGCATCCTCGACCTGCTGTTCGAGCGGCGTTCCGACGTGGTGGGAGTGGCGATCGTGCCCGGCGAACTGCAACCCGGTCACGTGCAGCGCTACCTGCGCATGATGGGCGTGCGCGACTTCTCGCTCCAGCTCGTGAACCTGCTCTGGCACCGGGCGATGGATCTCCTGAGCCGAGTTTTTCGCCTCTCGCACAGCTTTTCGGTGGCGGGCGCGGCCCGCCGGGCGCGCGTGCCGTGCGCAGCAGTGCCGCGCGTGAATGCTCCCGAGTTCCTGGCGCGGCTGCGCGAGCAAGGCGTCGACCTGGTGGTGTCGGTCGCGTGCCCGCAGAAGCTCTCATCGGCACTACTGTCGCTCCCGGCGCGCGGCTGCATCAACCTGCACGGCGCGCTGCTGCCGCGCTACCAGGGTGTGCTGCCGTCGTTCTGGGTGCTGGCCAAGGGCGAGCGCCAGACGGGCGTGACCGTGCACTGGATGGACGAGCAGCTGGACCACGGCGACATCCTGCTGCAGCGCACGCTTTCGATCGAAGCGCACGACACCGTGCACTCGCTGGTGTTGCGCTCCAAGGTCGGCGTGGGCCGGCACGTGCTGGTCGAGGCGATCGAGTTGATCGAGCGCGGCGCGGCGCCGCGGCTGCCCATGGACCCGGCGCAGGCGAGCTACCTGTCGTACCCGGACGCGGCCGCGCTGCGCGAGTTCCGCGCGCGCAAGCGACGCTTCATATGAGCGAGTTGAAGGGCGCGCGCGTGCTGGTGACCGGAGCGGGCGGCTTCGTGGGCCCGCACCTCGTGGCCGCACTGGTCGCGCGCGGGGCGCACGTGCGCGGCGCGGGTCTCGGCGCGCCGCCAGCTGGAACTGGGCTCGACGACTGGCGCGATGCCGATTTCTCCGACGCCGCGCAGACACGGGCCGCACTCGAGGCCGCCCCGCTCGACGCCATCGTGCACCTGGCGGGCCAGAGCAGCGCCGCGCGTTCATTCGAGGCGCCGGAGGAGACGTTCCGCGCCAACGTCACCGGCACGTGGACGCTGCTCGAGGCCGTGCGCGCGCAGGCGCCCACCGCGCGGGTGCTGGTGGTGGGGACGAGCGAGGTGTACGGCACGATCGAGCCCGGGACGCGCGCGGCCGAGGACGCGCCGTTTCGTCCGCTCAGCCCATACGCGCTCAGCAAGGCGGCCGCCGAGCAGGTGGCGCGCGCCTATGCCGAGACGCACGCGCTCGACGTGGTGTGCACGCGCCCGTTCAGCCACACCGGCGTCGGGCAGTCGCCGCGCTTCGTCGTGCCCGCGTTCGCGCAGCAGATCGCCGCCATCGAGGCGGGCCGCGCCGAGCCGGTGCTGCGCGTGGGCAACCTCGACGTGACCCGCGATATCTCCGACGTGCGCGACATCGTGCAGGGCTATTGCGCGCTGCTCGAGCGCGGACAGCGCGGCGTGACGTACAACCTGTGCCGTGGCCACGGAACGAACCTGCGCGACCTGGTATCGGAACTGGCAGGCTTGGCACGTGAGAAAGCCATCCGCATCGAGCTGGACCCGGCGCGGCTGCGGCCGGCGGACGTGCCGTGGCTCGTCGGCGACCCCGCGCTCGCGGCGCGCGACACCGGTTGGCGCGTGCAGCTCCCGCTGGCGGTGACATTGCGCGATGTTCTCGACGAGTGGCGGCGAAACAGCGCTTGACACTGCTGCGCGCGGCCGGAATGCTGGTAGCGTCCCCCAAGGTGGCTTGAGCCATGCCGTACGTCGCGGTGATCCTCGCAGCGATCGTGGTCGCCTACATTGCCTGGCGACCGCGTCAGACCGTGCCCGCGAAGCTCCCCGGGCGCGCTATTCCTGCTGGAGCGGGCGTGCCAGATGAGACAAACCAGCCGGACCGCGGCATGTCCGATCCGGTGCTGCGGCGGCTCTACCTGCTGCTCTACGAGATCACGCAGGTCTCGCCCGAGGTCACCCGCCCCGAGCATCTCGCCGCGCTGCCGGGCTACCGCGAGGCGGTCGAATTGCTCGCCGACCCCGCGGTCAAGAGCGAGCTGTTGTTCGACCTCGTGCAGGGCGAGCGACTCTACCCGGCCATCGCCGCGCTCGACGCGTTCACGCGGCGGCCGCACGACGAGGCGATCGAAGCGCAGCTGTGGGCCCAGCTCAATCGCTTCCACCCGTGGAACGGCGACGGCGTGTTGCGCGTGTTCGAGGCGTGGCATCCGGACGATCCCAGGCTCGCGGGCCGCGTGCTGGTGCGACTCGACCGGCAGTGGGCGAGCAGCGGGCACGCGGTCTCACTCGAGCGCTTCCTGCGCCGCCGCGCCGCACTGGCGCCGCTGTCACTCGAGGGCATCGAACTGCCGAACGAGTCGCGCATCGAGGAGCTGCTCGAGTCGGTGCTGCCGGAGCAGGACCCGGCGCTGGTCGAGTCGTTCGTCAGCGTGCTCAAGGCGGCCGCCACGACGCAGCGCGGCAGCAGCCCGCGCTCGGGATTCAATCCGACCGACCCGGAAGCCGCGTCCGATTTGAAGGGCATCGGCCAGTGGTACGACCGCGGCAAGATGCCGCAGCCCGCGGTCTACACGTCGCCCACGCTGGACGAGTGCTTCGACCGCATCGTCAAGGCGCTCACCGCGCAGCCGCCGCGCCCGGTGCTGGTGGTGGGCGAGTCGGGCGTGGGCAAGACGGCGCTCGCGCGCCGCGTGGCGTCGCACCTGTCGCGCGGCGGCTGGCGCGTGTACGAGGCGGGCGCTTCGCAGTTGAACGCGGGCATGTCGTTCGTGGGCATGCTCGAGCGCCGGCTGCTGGAGTTGCGCAAACGCCTCGCGGCCGAGGCGAAGACGCTGTGGCTCGTGCCCGACTTCCACCAGTTGTTGTGGAGCGGCCGCGCCATGCAGTCGCCGACCGGCGCGCTGGAGCAGCTCATGCCGGCGTTCGAATCGGGCGAGATTCTTGCCTTGGGCGAGACGCGCCCGGGCACGCTCGACCGGCTGCTCGCCGAGCGACCGGAGATCGGGCGGTTGTTCGAGATCGTGCGCCTGGCGCCACCCCGCGACGACGAGGTCACGTCGCTGCTCGCCGGCTGGGCCGAGCGCACCGCGAGCGAGCGGCGCGTCACGGTGGAGCCGTGGCTGCTGGATGAGGCGGCGCAGTTGTCGCGCCAGTACTTGTCTTCCTTGCGCGCGCCGGGTGGCGTGCTGCGCATGCTCGAGCTGGCCGTCAGCGCCGTCGCGCCGCCCTCGCCCGAGGCGCCGGCCGAGGCGCTCCAGCACGAGGACGTGCTGAAGGCCGTGTCGTCGCTGACCGGCCTGCCGCCGGACTTGCTTGATGAGCGACGTCCGCTCGACCTGGATGCGTTGCGCGCCCGCCTGGAAGAGCGCGTCATCGGCCAGCCCGACGCGGTGGGGGCGCTGGTGGAGCGGGTGGCGCTGCTCAAGGCGGGCGTGACCGATCCCAAGCGACCCTACGGCGTGTTCCTGTTCGCGGGGCCGACGGGCACCGGCAAGACCGAGCTGGCGAAGGCGCTCGCGAACTGGCTGTTCGGCTCCGAGGACCGGCTGCTGCGCCTGGACATGAGCGAACTCTCGGATGGCATGATGCTCGATCGCGTCACCGGCGCCGCCACCAACGCCGGCGCCGGCTCGCTCGCCGCCGCGATCCGCCGCCAGCCGTTTTCGGTGGTGCTGCTCGACGAATTCGAGAAGGCGCATCCGCGGGTGTGGAACTTGTTTCTGCAAGTGTTCGATGACGGCCGGCTCACCGACGCCGCCGGCGAGACCGCGGACTTCCGCAACTCCATCATCATCCTCACCTCGAACCTCGGCGCGACACTCGCGAGCGGCGAGCGGCTCGGCTTCGCCGAGGGTGGCGACGGGTTCAGCTCCACGGCGGTCGAGCGCGCGGTGGCGCGTGCGTTCGCGCCCGAGTTGCGGAACCGCCTCGACCGCATCGTGGTGTTCCGCCCGTTCACGCGCGACGTCATGCGGCGGATCCTGCAAAAGGAAATCGCCGACGCGTCCGCGCGCCGGGGGTTGCGGCGCCGCGAGTGGGCGGTCGAGATCGAGGAATCCGCCATCGACTTCCTGCTCGACCACGGCTTCACCACCGACTTGGGCGCGCGCCCGCTGAAGCGCAGCCTCGAGCGCTACCTGCTGGTGCCGCTGGCGCGCACCATCGTGGAGCGCCGCGTGCCCGAGGGCGACCAGTTCCTGTTCGTGCGCACCGATGGCGCCGGACTGGTAGTGGAGTTCGTGGACCCGGACGCGCCGCCCACCGCACCCGTGACACTGCCCGCCGCGATGCGCGGCCCCGGGCTGCGCGCGATCGCATGGGATGCGCATGGGACGGCGGCCGAGATGGTCGAGCTGCGTGGCGCGCTGGAGCGTTTCTTCAAGCGCATCGAGAGCAGCGAGTGGCGCGACGGCAAGGCGTCGTGGCTGGCGTTGCCGGCGAGCGAGGGCTTCTGGCAGCGGAGCGACCGCTTCGAGATCCTGGGCCGCGCCGAGTACATGGACCGCATCGAGGCTGGCTCGCGCTCGGCGCGCTCGCTGATGGCGCGCCTGGACGGCGACGGCGCCTCGCAGCGCCAGGTGTGGCCGCGCAACATGGTGGCGCGGCTCGCGCAGCAGATGCTGCTGCTCGAGGCCGCGGCCGAGGAGGCCATGGCGACCGGACCGCGGGATGCGTTCATCTATGTACAGGCCGGACCGGATGGTCCGGATCGTGGAGCAGAGCAGGAGTTCGCGCGCCGCATCGCCGCCATGTACGAGTCGTGGGCGCGCCAGCGCGGGATGCGCATCGCGGTCTTGAAGCCCAGCACGCGCCATATCGCCGAC
>JAYVCN010000321.1:0-2781 GCA_043749875.1 Candidatus Eiseniibacteriota bacterium
AAAGCAGCAGGCGTGCAATCGACCCGCCGAGGAGCGTGTCGTTCGTCGCGGAGATCAATTGGCCCGCGGGCCGGAGGGGAACCGAGAAGTAGTCGGCGGCACTCAGCGCGCGGCCATGCCAGCGCCCCGGTCCTTCGGCTTCGATCGCGAACAGCCAGCCTACAGGTGCGAACACGTCGCCCAGCGTGCCGCCCTGAGCGGAGCTGCCGAGACTGAACGAACCCACCCAAGCATCAGACGGCATTCCACTTCCGCTCGCGGCCGTGGACAGGCCCGCGAGAACCGTCGCGAGGATGGTACTCGCGACGATGAACCTCAGCCGTGGACCGGTGAGACTCATGCGTCTTCCCTCCAGACACTCGCTCGCGATCCCCGACCGAAGCGAGCGTACACCCAGTCGCTGGTCCTCAGCAGTTGCGGCGGGCAGGAATCTCGTAATCCATGCAACCTAGCCAGGCCAGACGCCGCCGGCGGCCGCTCGACACCTTGCGTCCGCACCCGGCATCGCGTTCACTCTCGCGCCAGTCCCGCGCCGGTCCGACCGCGCGCTCCCAACATCACCCACGCTTGGACTCCCATGCACGATCTCAAGTTCCTCCGCCAGCATCGCGACAAGGTCGAAGCCGGTATCGCGCTCAAGGGTGCCGAGCTGGACCTGTCGCGCTTCTACCAGATCGAGGAGCGCCGGCTGGCGCTGCTGCACGAGACCGAGCAATTGAAGGCCAAGCGCAATGCCGCCAGCGAGGACATCGCCCGACTCAAGAAGACCGGCGAGGACGCCGCGGGCCCGATCGCGGCCATGCGCGAGCTGGGCGACCGGGTGAAGGAGCTGGACAGCGAGCTGCGCCAGCTCGAGGAGGAGTCCACCAACCTCGCGGCGTGGATCCCCAACCTGCCGCATCCCTCGGTGCCGCCCGGCTCCGACGCGACGCAGAATCAGGTCGTGCGCACGTGGGGCACGATTCGCAAATTCGACTTCGAACCCAAGCCGCACTGGGACCTGGCCACGAACCTCGGACTGCTCGACTTCGAGCGCGCCGCGAAGATCTCGGGCTCGGGTTTCCTGCTGTTCACCGGCATGGGCGCCCGGCTCGAGCGCGCGCTCATCAGCTTCATGCTCGACTTTCACGTGCAGCACCACGGCTACACCGAGGTGTCGCCGCCGCACGTCGTCCGGCGTGCCGCGCTCCACGGCACCGGGCAGCTGCCGAAGCTCGAAGCCGACATGTATCACATCGGTGAGGATGATCTGTTCCTCAATCCCACCGCCGAGGTGCCGGTCACGAACATCTATCGCGACGAGATCCTCGAGCCGGGCATGCTGCCGCGCTACCTCACAGCGTACTGTGCGTCGTATCGTCGTGAGGCAGGCGCCGCCGGCCGCGACACACGTGGCATGGTGCGCGTGCACCAGTTCGACAAGGTCGAGATGGTGAAGATCGTGGCGCCCGAGACGAGCTACGCCGAGCATGAGAAGCTGGCGCGCGAGGTGGCCGATATCTTCGAGGCGCTGGAGCTGCCGTACCGCGTGCTGCTGCTGTGCAGCGGCGACATGAGCTTCGCCGCCGCCAAGTGCTACGACTTCGAGGTGTGGTCGCCGGGCACCCAGTCGTGGCTCGAATGCAGCTCGTGTTCTAATTTCGAAGACTTCCAGGCGCGCCGCATGGCCATGCGCTTCCGCCGCGAGGCGGGGGCCAAGGTCGAGTTCCCGCATACATTGAACGCCTCGGGCGTGGCGCTGCCGCGCACGTTCGCGACGCTGCTCGAAAACCACCAGCAGGCGGACGGCTCGGTGGTCATTCCCAAGGCGCTGCGGCCATGGCTCGGCGGCCTCGAGGTGCTGACGCGCGGCGCCTGACGCGTCCGGCCGCGGCAGCAGGCCGCGTCCCGCGTGGTGCCATGGCAGGGAGCTCCGCATGATCCGTCTCAACACCGACACCGCGTCGCGCGGCAAGACGCTGCTCAAGACCGCTCTGTTCGTGGGCGGCAGCCTGTTGGTGGTGGCCGTGTTCCTGTTCATGCAGAACGCGGTCGGCCGCCTGACGCGCGAAGTCTCGGCCACCTCGGAGCTGCTCGCGCGCGTCGCGGCGCAAGCGACCATTCCCTCGACCATCAACCCGCAGCTGCAACGCGTGCTGGGCGAGATGCAGGCGGGCATCAGCTTCCCGATTGTCATCACCGACACCACCGGCACCCCGCGCGCGTGGAGCCGCATCTCGGTGCGCACCGACGAGGTCTCGGGAGAGTCGCTCGACAGCCTTGCGTACGGACTGGTGATCTCGCCCGTGATCAGGGCTCGAGTCGACCGCGTGCGCGCCGAGTTGCCGGGGCTGGATCGCATGCATGATGCGATCCCGCTGCGCCAGACCCCGCACGCGGGGATCCTCGGCTACCTGCACTACGGGAATCCGCCCGTGCTGCAGCAGTTGCGCTGGATGCCGCTGCTCGCGGTGGCGGGCACCGGGCTGCTGCTGCTGCTCGGGCTGTCGGGCCTCGCCGGCATCCGCCAGGCCGAGAAGCGCGTCATCTGGGTGGGCATGGCGAAAGAGACCGCGCACCAGCTCGGCACGCCGCTGTCGAGCCTGATGGGCTGGGTCGAACTGCTGCGCGCGCACGCCGAGAGCGGCCCGCCGGGCGGCGACGTGAACATCGCGCGCGCGGAACTGGCCGAGACGCTGGGCGACATGGAGGGCGACATCGACCGCCTGTCGAAGGTCGCGCAACGCTTCAGCCACATCGGCTCCGCGCCGCAGTTGGTGTTGCAGGACGTCGTCCCGGTCG
>JAYVCN010000322.1:0-6852 GCA_043749875.1 Candidatus Eiseniibacteriota bacterium
CGGCTGACCGCGCGGTGGGATTTTGGCCAATCACCGACGCGGACTCGGCCACCCATAGCCGAGCGGCTCCAAACAAGAACGAGCGCGCCTCCACTCTGGAGAAGCCCGTGGCGTCAAGATCGGCCTCGAACTCGGGCCCGGCGCCGAACTCGAAGATACTGTCGCTGAGGTAGCGATAAGCCGAGGGATCGGGCGAGAGCCGGCCAGCGAGCGGGATCGCGTGGCGGATCCACCAGCGCGCGAACGGCGCCAGCGGTCCGGGAGCAGGCGCGGCCGCTTCGAGCACCACCAGCCGGCCGCCCGGCGCCAGCACGCGCGCGATCTCGACGAGTGCCGCGCGGCGCGGGCGCAGGTTGCGGATGCCGAACGCCACCGTGACCGCGTCCAGGGTGCGGTCGCGCAGTGGCAATCTGAAGCCGTCGGCGCACGCGAGCCGCGGCGACCAGCCGCTCGCGGACTGACCCGCCGCCGCGACTTGCAGCATGGCGAGGCTGACATCGATGCCGAGCACGGTGCGGCCGGGCCGGCAGAGCCCCGCCAGCGATACGCCGCTGCCTGTGCACAGATCGAGCACGCGATGTGCGGCCGCGGGCACGCGCTGCCACATAGCTTCGCGCCACGCCGAGTCCTGGTCCAGCGTCATGACCCGATTGAGCAGGTCGTAGCGCCCGGAGACGTCGTCGAACATGGACGCCATCTCGCGTGACGCGTTGGGCTTGAAGCGCTGGCCTGAAGTGGGTTGGGAAGGGCTCACGCTTTCCCGCAGAAGCTACGGCAGCGAACACGTCCGAAAACGTGGGATGAGCGCAGCGAAGACATGCAGATGGTGCGCCCGACAGGGGTCGAACCTGTAACCTTCAGCTCCGGAGGCTGACGCTCTATCCAGTTGAGCTACGGGCGCACGAGCGGCGGCGTTTTATAGCACAGCGGCCGAGCGCAGTCACTTGAGGACCCCCGCCTGCCACCACGCGGCGGCGGCGGCGAGGTCGGCCCGCTCGAGCCCGTGCGCGCCAGGCGACCAGTGCAGCGCCACGTCAGCGCCGGCCTTCCTGAGCAGCTCGGCAAGCGCTTCACTCTGGGTCGCCGGTACGATCGGGTCGCTCTTTCCCGCCGCCACCAAGGCACGACGGCCGGCGAGTGACGGCAGTCTTTCGGGCACGAACGGCACCATGGGGCGCAGCAGCACCGCCCCGGCGAGGATCTCGGGCCGCAGCAGCATGAGCGCGGCGGCGATGTTGGCGCCATTGGAGAACCCCACCGCCACCACCCGCGTCGGGTCGAAGCCGTAGCGCGTCGCGGACTCGGTCACGAACTCAGCGAGTGCATGCGAACGCGCCACCAGGTCGTCGTGGTCGAACACGCCCTCGGCGAGGCGGCGGAAGTAGCGCGGCATGCCGTGCTCGAGCACCTGGCCTCGCGGCGAGAGCAGCGCTGCCCGTGGCGCGACCGCGTGGCCGAGCGGCAGCAGGTCATTCTCGTTACCGCCGGTGCCGTGCAGCAGCAGCAGCGTGCCGTCGCTGTCGCCGACCGGCGCGGGCTCGAAGCGGTGGATGAAACTCTCGCTGATCGGACGCTTTCCTTTGGTCATCGAAGCACCACCTTTCGGCGCTCGGTCACCGAGGTTCCTGTCAGCCCACGGATCGCGTAGCCGATGGGCTGGTCGGGCAGGGACCCGGTCGCGAACTCCAGTGACGCCCTGGGCTCGACGCTACCGATGGGGATGGTCCTGACGTAAAGACTCTCTCCGCGTGCGTCGGTGAACTCGATGCAGATCTGTACATTTGACCACACCGAATCAGTCGTGTTGGTGACGCGACCATGCAGTGAGCGGATGCCATAGCGAAGCGCCGTGGGCGACCACCAGGTGGCCGAGACGTGAAGTGGCATCTCCAGCCGTTGCGCTTCGTGCCGGGCATCGCAGGCATCCAGAGTCATCGCGACCAGGCCGCACGCCGCCAGGCTCATCAGCGTCCGCCCGATTGACCTCGATCTTCGCATCGAAGCGGTGAGCGACTCGGTACCTGCACTCACGGTGCAATCCCCTCCCTGCCGTTGCCGCGCACTCGATACGCGCGCCAGGCCGAGACCGGGAGCGCGAGCGGTTCCAGTATAGGCCACCCCGCAAGCACGGCGGACGGACCCCGTGGCGGCTCGGCCAACTCGGGTGGAAGCAGCAGCGCAGACACGCGGTACATGGTACTGAGCCGGACGAACCTCGCAGGATCGCGGGTGGTGAGTAGCGATTCGGCATCGACGATGCGCGCGATCGCATCGACCGCGGGATTGGCATGTCCCGCGGGCAGCGCCACGGCTCGCAGGCCGCTGAAGCCGGCGATGAAGTAACTCACGTCGGGTGGCGCCGCGATCACGGCGTCGGCGGCGGTCTGTTCCCGCAGCCGGCTCGCGGTATCCACCAGGCCTCGCCAGCGGTCGTCGAGCAGCAGCAGGAAGCTGCGCGAGGCGGGCAGGGCGAATATCCCGGGGCCGACCGCAAGCGCCAGCAATGCGAGCGCCCAGCCCACGCGCCCGCGTGCGCTCGGCTTCGCCCGTTCAGCGAACCAGCCGGCGGAGCGCGCGATGGCGAGCGCGGCCGCAAGCGTGAGTGCGAGCTGAGCGTGCCATTGGAATTCGTGCGGAACCAGCCACGGCACCGGCCAGCCGAGATCGTGTGCGGCATAGCCGGCGAGCATGCCGCTCACGGCGAGCAGGAACCACGCTGCGAGCCACCCGTGCTGGTGCCACTCACGCCACGCCATGAGGAGTCCGGCGACACCCGGGATCCAGACCAGCGGCGAGTGCGCATGCAGGGCGAAACGGGGGTCGTGCAGTTCGGGCGCGAACCAATGTCGCGGCGCGATGTTCGCGACCGGGCCGCGCAAGGAGACGGCGAGCGCCGGCAGCGCGAGCAGTCCGCCCGCAACCGCGACGCCGCACGCACGCATAGCGAGCAGCGATTTCGCCACGGGCTCGCGGGTCAGCTTCGCGGCCAGCAGCGGTGCCAGCACGCCGTGGAGTGTGATCGTGCCCAGCGCGAACGCACCGCACAGGGGATGCACCCACGCCGTGAGCGCAGCCAGCGCTGCCGTTGCCGTGAGCGCCACTGGGTTCCCGTTCCGGGCATGACGCCAGGCGATCAACGTCACGAGCGTGAGTCCCACCCCCTGCACGCTGGGCATCTGCATCGCCGCATGCACCAGCCACCAGTAGGAGCCCAGCAGCACGCACGGCAGCGCCAGCCACGCCGCGAGCCGCCCCCATGACAGGCGCGCGAGCCAGAACACCGCCAGGGGATTCACCCAGCCGAGCCAGAACAGGCTCGTGAAATAGAGACTGTTCACCGGCACCCCCGTCAGCCGCGAGAGCAGTGCGAACGCGAGCGGATTCCCGGGTGGATACCACGCGGGCAGTCCGGCGAACGTGGGATCCCGGCCAAGACCGCCGGCCAGGATGCCGTGCGCGTATGCCATGTCCCGGAATGAGTCGTAGGCCAGCACGGGCTGGCCTCCAGACACCATGGAGGCGAACACCACCCACGCCACCAACACGAGCGCGGATTCGAGAACCGCCGTGCGTGCGCGGGTCGCTGCCGGGCGGCTCGGGGCGGAGACTCGTTTCAAGGCTAAGCGCCCGCTCGCCCCGTCACCCGTAGCACTTCCGCCACGTCTTTGTCGCCGCGACCCGACAGGTTGACGAGCACCAGCGTGTCGCGGCCGAGCCGATGTCCCTCGCGCAGCACCCAGGCGAGCGCGTGTGCGGATTCCAATGCCGGCAGGATGCCCTCGAGCCGCGCCAGTGCCTCGAATGCCGCGAGTGCCTCGACGTCGGTGATGCTGTCGTAGCGCGCGAGGCCTTGATCGTGCAACCACGCGTGCTCCGGGCCGAGTGCCGGGTAGTCGAGCCCGGCCGAGACCGAGTGCGTCTCGCGGATCATGCCGTTCGCATCCTGAAGCACCAGCGTGCGCGTGCCGTGCAGCACGCCGATACTGTGCTCGGGGATGCGCGCCGCGTGCCGGCCCGTGTGCACGCCCTCGCCGCCCGCCTCCACGCCGACTTTCTGGACTTTGGTGTCACCCAGGAAGGCATGAAACAGCCCGATGGCATTGCTTCCGCCGCCGACGCATGCCACCAACATATCCGGCAGCCGGCCAGTCATGGCCAGCACCTGCTCGCGCGCCTCCACGCCAATCACACGATGGAAGTCGCGCACCATGCGCGGGAACGGGTGCGGGCCAAGCACCGAGCCCAGCACATAATGCGTGTCGCGCACGCGTGTGACCCAATCGCGCAGCGATTCATTGATGGCGTCCTTCAACGTGCGGCTGCCCGAATCCACCTCGCGCACCTCGGCTCCCAGCAGCTTCATTCGCTCGACGTTCAGCTTCTGCCGGCGTGCATCCTCGGAGCCCATGTACACCACGCACTCGAGCCCGAAGCGCGCCGCCGCGGCAGCTGTCGCCACGCCGTGCTGGCCGGCGCCGGTCTCGGCGATGACGCGCGGCTTGCCCATGCGGCGGGTGAGCAGGCACTGGCCGATGGTGTTGTTGATCTTGTGCGCACCGGTATGCAGCAGGTCCTCACGCTTCAGCAGCACGCGGCAACCCGCCTTCTCCGACAGCCGCTTGGCCTCGAACAACGGCGTGGGACGGCCGGCGAAGTCACGCAGAGTGTCGGCGAGCTCGTCGCGGAACGCCGGGTCAGCCTGGGCGCGCTCGTACTCACGTTCGAGCTCTTCCAGCGCCACAACCAGAGTCTCGGGCACGAAGCGGCCGCCGTAGGGGCCGAAGTGGCCGGTGGCGTCGGGAACGCCGGTGGGCTCGCTCATCGGATGACTTCGCTTTCGCCCCTTGCAGCAGGATCGGCGAGGCGCGCCGCTGCGACGAAACGACGCACGCGTTCGCGATCCTTGATGCCGGGGCTGGCCTCGAGCGACGAGGCGGCGTCGACGCCGAAGGGCTGCAGCTCGCGAATCGCGTCGGCCACGTTGTCGCCGCTCAGGCCGCCGGCGAGCATGACGTCACGCCGTGCCGCGATGGGGCGCGCGATAGCCCACGGCCAGATCTGGCCGGTGCCTCCCGTCCTGCCCGAAATCGAGGTGTCGAGCAGCAGCAGGTGGCAGGCGGCGGGCTCGTCACCCTCGAGTTCACCCGCGGGCGTCACGCCGACGACGAACGCGCACGGCAGCGGAAAGTCGTGCGGCCAGTCCTGCGACGACGCACCGTGCACCTGAACACGCTGCGCGTGCGAGCGGCGCGCGAGATCGAGCGCCTGCTCCGGGGTCACGTCCACCATCACCGCCACCGGCACCCCTCCCCCGACCGCGTCCACGATGCGCGCCGCCTGTTCGGGCTCGATGCGCCGTGGGCTCTCGCCGTGCACGATGAAACCCAGCCAATCGGCGCCGCACTCCAGCGCCCACGCGGCGTCCTCGGGCCGCGTCAGGCCGCACACCTTCACGACCGTACGCCGAGCGGTCATGGGATAGCTTCGCTTTCGCTCATCACATGCCTTCGCTTTCGCACATCACATGGCTTCGCTTTCGCTCATGCCTCGCCCCGCGCGGCCGCGGCCAGCGTGGCCAACGTCGCAGCTGGGTCGGCAGACGTCGCGAACACTTCTCCCATGAGCACAGCGTCGCAGCGCGTCTGGCGGAGCTTCGCCAGCTCCTCGGGCTTCGAGATGCCGCTCTCCGCGACCGCGGTGACCATGGGCGGGATGAGCGGCAGCAGACGCGCCGACAGCGACATGTCGAGCTCGAACGTGTTCAGGTTGCGATGATTGATGCCGACGAGCGTGGCGCCGGCGCGCAATGCTGCGTTCAGCTCCTCGAGCGTGTGCACCTCGACCAGCGGGTCGATCCCGAGCACCTTGGCCTCGCCGATCAGCCGTTGCAGCTCGGTCTCCGACAGCAGCGCCGCCAGCAGCAGCACGCCATCGGCGCCGCGCACGGCCGCGTCGAGCAATTGGTAGGAGTCGAGCACAAAGTCTTTTAGAAGCAACGGCACCGCGACCTCCGGCCGCACCTGATCCATCCACCGCAGCTCGCCCTTGAAGTGGTCGGGCTCGGTGACAAGCGAGATGGCGGCCGCTCCGCCGGCAGCGAACAGCCTGGCCAACGCCACGGGATCCACGCCCTCATTGAGCATGCCCTTTGAAGGCGACGCTCGCTTCACCTCGCACAGCAGCCGGAGCGCTCCCGCCGGCCCGCCGCGGCGCAACGCGCGTTCGAGCTTCCCGCCCTCGCGCCTCGGCCCGAGCTTGGCGCGCAGCAGGTGCGGTGGCGTGGCGAGCTTCATCTGCGCGATCCGGCGCCTGCGGTCATCGGCGATGCGCGCGAGGAATTGTGTGGCAGGGTTCATGAGACCAACCTCATGACGGGCGCCTGCGCCGTCTCGGGTGCGGGTCGTGGGCGCACCACCACGGTGCCCGAGATCAGATCGTGCAGCGTCTGGCGGCGGGGCGTGAACACCTGGATCAGGAAACCGATGCCGAACGTGAGGATACTCAGGAGTTGCGCAAGGTAACGCCCGGCGGAGCGCCCAAAGCTGATGCGGTCGCCCTTGAGGTCGGTCACGTGCAGGTCCATCAGCTGCATGCCCAGCGTGCCCCGCGCCGAGGAGGACAAGAGCAGCGTGGCGTAGATCCCGTCGAATGCGAACTCGAACAGGGCCGCCACCCACGACGCCGGCGTGTCAGCATCGAACATGCCGGTGGCCGAAAGCCCGAGCAGCACACGCACGGTGGCCGCCGGGAAGAACAGGAGCATCGAATCCAACACGGCCGCTACGAATCGTCGCCAGAAGCCACCGTACGTCACCAGTGCCACCACCGCCGCGTGGGGCTGCTCGCGTGCGG
>JAYVCN010000323.1:0-3016 GCA_043749875.1 Candidatus Eiseniibacteriota bacterium
GATTGGATCATGGTGCGACCTCCCTGGAACGAACCAATGCAAGGTGAAGTAGTTGAAGTCCTCGAAAGAAGAATCGCCGCCCCGCTCTTTCGGTGCGGCGTCATCAGAACATTTCCTTCAAGGTGCCCCAGCGCGTGGCTACCGGTCCGACGGCGGGGATCGTGGCGCTCGTGCATGGCGACTGCGCTTGGCCGAGCCCGCCGGCCTGGGTGAGCACCCCTGCGGCATGGGCCGAGACGAACGCGAGCAGCCTGGCGGTGTAGCTCCAGTCCAGCGAGACGCCCTTGATGTCGGGCGCGGCATCGGTCAGCCCGCGGAGCACGCCATCGTCACCCGGGCCAACGGAGGTGTCCGCCGGGCGCAGGATGGACGTCATCGCAGAGGTGTAACCCACTGTGCAAACTGCGAATACGGTGCACAGTATCAGGCGGCGTATGGCTTCCAGGGGTCGGCTCCATCCCGCATTCGAGCCGGGTGAAGACGGGCTTCGCGCCTAGCAATTCGCGACCGGCCCGGAGTCAAGGGAGATCTAGGCTAAGAAGCCGCATGTTATGGACTCGTCCAGTCCATCGCAACGGAATTCGCAATAAGGAGGGAGTGACTGTTCGGTCACCGCAGCGCCCCGGCCTGGAGCCGCCAAATGCGCTCCTCCCCGGACGCGGTCAGGGGACCGAGCGAGCCGACGTAGCTGGCCGCCGCAGACACACCTGGAGTCCGGCTCGCGGCCCCGCCGACCCACATTCAGGACCGCGCCCACCACTACCGGGATCCCGCCGGCGGTCGCCTGCCGTGGAGGCAATGAAATGCACCCGACGCGCACCCGCCGGGTAGGCCTGGCCGCCTCACTGTTCACCGCGCTCGCAGTCGCCGGCGCAGGGCCCCCGCCCGCGGCCCGCCCGGTCACCTACCCCATCCCTGCCATGGGCACGTACGTCCACGTGACCGTGATGACCAGCGACTCCGCGGCCTCGTTCGCCGACGCGAGTGCCGCGCCTGCGCAGATCCGGCTCGTCGGCTCGCTCATGACCAACTGGACCTCTACGTCGGAGGTCGCGCGCATCAATCGCGTCGCCGACTCGGCGGCCACCACGGTGCAACCGCCCGGCGCCGGCGTGGACACGATCTGGGTCAAGGTCGCGCTCAAGGAGCGCTTCACGCTGGAGCCGAGCGCAAGCTCGCTGTTCGTGGTGCGCTACTACTGATAGGACCCGTTTGAGTCGATCGCGGCTTTGGCTAGGGACCGACCAGCGGCGCGGCGCCGTCATGCCGGGCCACTCGCCACGTGCAGGACCCGACGCATCCCACGCGGCCCGAGTCCCTGACACGCGACGAACACGCGCCTCTCGAGCGGAGCGCCGACCATGCCCGCGCATCGTTCGGCCGCTCGGCGCGCCTGTTCGGCGTTGCAACCGAGAGCGCGAAGCCACGGGAGGACCTCCTTCTTGCTCGCGGCTTCTGCTGCGGCTTGGGCCTTCGCTTCAGCGGCCGCACTCGCCTTCTCTTCCGCGATCGCCTTCGCTTCCGCACTCGCTTTCTCTGTTGCGTTCGCCTTCGCCTGCGCGGCCCACTCCCGCGCCTGCTCCCGCTTCCCGGCCATGAATTCGGGGGTGAACGTGCACTCGGCCTCAAACTGATTGTGCACGCGGCACCGGAGACGCAAATTGTCCGTGGTCGACTCCCCTCCACGCGCGATCGGCTCGATGTGATCGAGCTCCAGGCGCGTGCGCGACTCGCAGCGCTTGCCCTTGTCGCTCACGAACGTGCACTGCAGGCCGTCGCGCTCGAAGACAGCGCGCTTGACCGCCGCAGGGATCTGCCGGCCCTTCGCAACGACCTTCTGCGCCCGCGGCCGGTCGCACTTCGCGAGCTTCTGCTGCTCAAGCTTCCCGCGCAGCTCGCGCAACGCGCGCCGGAACACCTCCGCAACGTCTCCCGACGGCAGCACGTGACCGAGCATCGCCTGCACCGCGAGCAGATCCGCGTGCATCTTCTCGTCCATCGTGAACTGCACCGCGTACTTCCCGGACGAGAGCGGAACGGGCCTCGTACGCGCCGGAAGTGACTCCATCCGCATCGCGCTATTCTGGTCGATTGATGGGACAACTGTCCCCGGGGACAGTTGAAATTCGGGTGCATCCATCGACTGGAGCGCCGGTTCATCCGTGGCGCCGGCAGGGGCGAGCGGCCGCAAGCTCGTCGGCACGTCCGGTTTTGGGAATCGCTCGGCGAGCAGCCGCTCGATCTCGGACTTGCTCTTGTGCGTGGCCGCCGCCAGGAGCTCGTCCGCCGTGCCCGCGGTCAGGTGCGGCGCCAGAAGCACTATGGCGGTCAGGTGCAACCTGCCGTCGGCCAGCGCGGGGAAGATCGCGGGGAACTCCCGTGCCGCCCGCGCGGCCCGGAGTCGCTTCCACGCGGTCTCCTCGGACATATGCAGTTCGTGGACGCAGTACAGGTGCATGGAGGCGTACGCGGCGGGCACGTACAGCTTTCGCTCTTCCACTTCCCCGAGATCCGCAAGCAACGTGGCGGTGGACGCGCGATTCTCCGAGAGGTGGCTGGCGAGGTCGCGCAGCAGGATCTGATCCGTGACCGTTGAACGCGAGTAGGACGTCATGTCGGGTCTCCACGATGGTGGGTACACATCGCGGGGGCGGAACAATTCGTATCACACGGGTTTGTGACCTCCGTGCGGGCGCGAGGAGCGCGCATCGCAGGCTGCGACAAGAAAGTTCCGCATTGCAGTGGCGATACGCCAATGCCGCCCGGCCTGCGCGCGTTGACGCGCGGTCTCGGAACGAGCCGGGAGTCGCGAGTGATCGTGCCCGAAATCGGTGTCAAACGAATTCGCTCCTTAACATCGCGATTCGACTCATTCCCGGGCGGCCCGACACGAGCAGGCACGCACTCAAGCAGGCGCGCACCTCGGATCGCCCGCCGAACCCACCCACTCGATCTCCGGCAGAGCCGCTCTTCAACACGAAGTGGCGAGCCACCCTCCCTTTACCGCCGAACGTCC
>JAYVCN010000324.1:0-16788 GCA_043749875.1 Candidatus Eiseniibacteriota bacterium
CACCGTTCGAGCCCACCGAGAAGGACGGCAAGTTGTACGCGCGCGGCGCCTGCGACGACAAAGGCCAGGTGTACATGCATCTTTCCGCCATCGAGGCGCATCTTGCGGTGAACAAGAAGCTGCCCATCAACCTCAAGTTGGTGATCGAAGGCGAGGAAGAAGCCGGTAGCGAGAGTCTTGAGGGCTATCTCGTCGGCCATCGCAAGGAACTCGACGCCGACGTGATCGTGGTGAGCGACACCGGCATGTTGTCGCCCGACCAGCCCGCGCTCACCTACGCGCTGCGCGGCATCCTGTACACGCAGATCGAAGTGACCGGGCCCACGCGCGACCTGCACTCGGGCGAGTTCGGCGGGGCGGTGATGAATCCGGCGAACGCGCTGGCTGGCATCGTGGCCGCGCTGCGCGACGCCGACGGGCACATCACCGTGCCGGGGTTCTACGACAAGGTGCGGGAGCTGACGCCGCTGGAGCGCGAGGCGTATGCGGCGATCCCGTTCGACGAGCAGGGCTTCATCGCCGAGACCGGCTCACCTGTGGCGTATGGAGAAAAGGGCCGCTCGACGCTGGAGCGCATCTGGTCGCGCCCCACGTGCGACGTGAACGGCATGTGGAGCGGGTATACCGGGGAGGGCAGCAAGACCGTGCTGCCGAGCTTCGCTGCCGCCAAGGTGAGCATGCGGCTGGTGCCGGATCAGGATCCCGTGGCGCTGTTTGGCGCGTTCGAGAACTACGTGCGTGCGCTGGCGCCGGCGGCGGTGAAGGTGGTCGTGAAGAACCTGCACGGGGCTTCGCCTTGGATAACCTCGCCGGACAATCCCATGCTGCAGGCGGCGATTCGCGCGCTGGGCCGGGCGTGGACGAAGAAGCCTGCGCTCATCCGCGAAGGGGGCTCGATCCCCGTGATGGCGACGTTCGCGAAGACGCACGGGCTGCCGTGCGTGCTGATGGGCTTCGGGCTGCATGATGACCAGCTGCATGCACCGAATGAGAAGTTCTCGCTGACGAGCTTCCATGGCGGAACGCGGAGCTGCGCGTATCTGTATGAGGAGCTGGGGAGGTAGGGGAGGGCTGAATCGGGCGGTCTCGAAAGCAGCGCAGTGAAGGGGAAGGACGTCCAAAGGACGTTTAAGCGCTGCGACATTGCCCGCGGCGGGCCCTGTCGCTCCTCTATCGCCCGCGCCGGCCTGCGCCCTTCGGCTTGCGCTCGCCGCCCACCGACTCACCCCACTGCGCGAGGAACGCAGTGAGGAATTGCTGTACGCCCGCCCCGCCGGTGGCCAGCGGCGCGAGGGCCAGGGCGACCGCAACCGCGATGTGGTAACCGGTCGAGCGCGTGGACTCGGCGCGCTTGTACGCGGCATGGTCGGTGTTGATCCACACGGTGTTCTCGATGAGTCGCGCGAGTTCGGGGTCGCCGGGGCGCGCCTCGAACTGCAGCGACAGGCCATAGCGCTGGCCGCGCGCGGTGGCGTCCGAGCGGAGCCCGCCATCGCTGCCGGATGCAGCGTCGGTGCCCGCCGCGTGTTCGGGCGACTCCGTGGGAATGGGTGCGGTCAGGGTGGCCGCGGCCGGGGCATCGTTCGGCGTTGCAGGCTCCGGAGCGGTTGCACCGCCTTCGTTCTCCTCGGCCGCGATCGCCGCGGCGATCGCCTCCGGCTCCGCGATTGCGGGCACTGCGCGAGATCCGCCATCGCCCTCGGTGAGCGCGATCCGCCGCTGGCCGCCACGCTGGCGCTCGACCAGCGACGCGAGCAGCGGGAACTCGTCGGCGAGCCCGTCGAGCACGCGCTCGAGATCGCGCTCCATCGGGCGCGCGACCTTCCGGCGGGTGTCCTCGGCGACGTCACGTGCGTCGCCCCAGCGCGTGAGTTGCGCCTGCACGGCCTCCTGTACCGCGCGCCGGTACGACAAGTAGATCGCACCGCGCGGGCCGGTGCGCACGAAGTCGCCCTTGTTGAGTGTGAGCGCCTGCGAGAGCGCCGGGATCTCGATGATGCCGGTGACGCGGTCGGGTGCAGCGGGCAGGATGCCGAGCCAATCCCACCCACGCCGGATGACTTTTCCGTACGTGCTGATGGCAATGCCACGCAAGTAGTCGGGCAGCGGCTGCGCATGCCGCTCGATGTGGCCGAGGCCGGAAGCCTTGCGCTGGCGCTCGATGCGCACCTCGAGAGGCGCGCGCTCCGCTGCCTGGCGATTCGCCGGCTCGAGACCACGCCCGTTGACCTCGAATCGCACGCCGCGCGGGTAGAGCGGCGCCAGCGCCGTGGCGAAGGTGGGGTCGAGCAACGGTTCGAAGTGTTGGCGGAGCACGTGCTCGAGATAACCGGGGTCCACGAGCGGCGACAGGCCGTGGTTCAGGTGCAGCTGCACGGCGGTGCCGTGTTCGGTGACGAAGCCGCGCGCCTCGATCGGCTCGTACGGCGCCAGCTCGGCCGAGGCCAGATGCCAGCGCGAGGCGGCGTGCGATTTGCCGCGGCGCGATTCCGTCACCACTTCGCGCGCGGCGAGCAGCGCTAGCTTGATGCCGACGCCGGCGAATCCGATGCCCGCACCGCGCGTCTTGCTGCTGGTCGCGAGGTTGTGGAACTGGCGCAGCTCCTTCCACACCATGCCGCGGCCGTCATCGAGCAGCCGGAACGTGGCGGCCGCCGGATCCGCGGTCAGGCGGATCACGCTTGCGCCGGCGTCGAGCGAGTTGGCGACCAGCTCGGTGAGGATGGTCTCCTCGAGCCCGCCGGGGTAGGCGTCGCGCAGGTCCTCGAGCAGGTGACGAAGATCGACCTTGGTGTAGCCGCGGCCTCGGGGCATGGAGCCTCGTTGGGGATCAGTTTGCGGTGGGCGCCGACGGCGCACGGGCACGAGAGTCAGGACAGCTTACGCCATATTCCCGCCGCGGCACGCTCAGGACGATTCGCCGGCCAGCGCGGCTGGCCTCGCCACCCTGCTACCGCCCCACCGCCGCGAACGCCTTGTCGCACGCCGCCGCCGTGTGCGCCAGCTCCCGCTCGCCGTGCTCCGCCGACGTGAACGCGGACTCGAACGCCGACGGCACCCAGTGCACGCCCGCCTCGAGCATGCCGCGGAACCAGCGCGCGAACCCGTCGCGGTCCTGCATGCTGGCCTCGTCCCAACTGTGCACCGGCTGGTCGCGAAAAAACGGCGTCAGCATGGCGCCCACGCGTTGCACCGTCAGCGGCACGCAATGCCGTTTCGCTGCCTCCACGAGGATCGTCTCCAGCCGCTCCGCTGCTGTGGCTGCGCGCTCCCACGCGTCGCTCTCGGCGATGCGCGTGAGGGTGGCGATGCCTGCCGCCATCGCGAGTGGATTGCCGGACAGCGTCCCCGCCTGGTAAACGGGCCCCGCGGGTGCGATCTGATCGAGCAGCGCCGCGCGCCCGCCAAACGCGCCGACGGGCAGCCCGCCGCCGATGACCTTGCCGAGACAGGTGAGGTCGGGCTGCACTCCGTACAGCGCTTGCGCCCCGCCGCGATGCACCCTGAAGCCGGTCATGACCTCGTCGAATATCAGCAGCGCTCCATGCGCGCGCGTCACCTCGCGCAGCGCTTCGAGAAATCCCGGCACGGGCGGCACCACGCCCATATTGCCGACGACGGGCTCCACGATCACCGCGGCGATGATGGCGCCGTGCTCGGCGAACAGCGCCTGGACCGCGGCGATGTCGTTGTAGTGCGCAACCAGCGTGTCCGCGGCCGTGGGCCCCGGCACGCCGGGCGAATCGGGCAGTCCGAGCGTGGCCACGCCGGAGCCGGCCTGCACCAGCAGCATGTCCGCATGTCCGTGGTAGCAGCCGGCGAACTTCACGATGCGAGCGCGACCTGTGGCCGCTCTCGCTAACCGCAGCGCGCTCATCGTGGCCTCGGTGCCGGAGTTGACGAAGCGCAACTTCTCAAGGCTCGGCATCATCCGGCGCACGAGCCGGCCAAGTTCCACCTCGAGTGGATTCGGCGCACCGAACGTGGTGCCCTCGGCCGCGGTGGTGGCGATGGCGCGCGTCACGTCCACCTGCGCGTGCCCGAGCAGCAACGGTCCCCACGACAGGATGTAGTCCACGTAGTCATTGCCATCCACGTCCGTGATCCACGCGCCGTGCCCGCGCGCGATGAACACCGGGTCGCCACCCACCGCCTTGAACGCACGGACGGGCGAGTTGACGCCGCCGGGGAACAGTTGGCGTGCCTCCGCGAACAGCCGCGTGGACTCCGTGCGCGGCCTCACGCGGCCGCCCGCGATCGCGCGGCCACGCGATCGGCGGCAGCGAAGCCGTCCGCGATGCAATCCGGTATGCCGGCGCCGTGATAGGAGCACCCGGCCAGCACCAGCCCGTCGTGCCGTGCGGCGCGCTGTTCCATCTGTTCGACGCGTTCGCGGTGGCCGATCGAATAAAGCGGCAGCGCACGCGACCAGCGCACCACGCGCTTGAACACCGGCGCGCCGGCCAGGTCCAGACGCGGTACCGCTTCCGCCAGCGCCTGCGCGACGAGCACGTCGTCATCCAGCGCCAGCAACTCCTCGCCGCGCCGGCCGAGGAACACGCGCAGCAGCACCCTGTCGTCGGGTGCGCGCCCGGGGAACTTGTTCGAGCTCACGCTCACGGCGATCACGGGGCTGCCCTCGGCGGCGGGTACCACCCAGCCGCTGCCGGCGAGCGGGCGGCGCATGGCGGCGCGCGGCCACGCAAGCGCCACCACAACGCTCGAGGTGAACAAGACCGAGTCGAGCAGTCCCGCGAGCGGGGCATCGAGCGCCTTGACGAGCGGCGCGCCGGCCGGTGCCGGCACCGCGAGGATCACGGCGTCGGCGTCGATGCGCGCGGCATCGGTCGCAATGCTCCAGCGCTCCGGCGTGCGAACGATCGACGTCACGCGCGTGCCGGTCCGTATGGCGTCGCGCCCGAGGGTCGTCACCAGCGCGGCGACCAGCTCGCCGAGTCCGCCGCGCAGCGTGAGGAAGCCCGAAGCCGGAACGACGGCGGCAGGCTCACGCCGCGACATCCCGCCCAGCACCACGCTGCGATGCGTCTGCTCCAATGTCGCGAGGCGCGGGAACATCGCCTGCAGCGACATCTTGTTCCCGTCGCCGGCGCTGATGCCGGCGAGCAATGGCTCGGCGAGCCGAGTCCACACCTCGACGCCGAAGCGCCGGGTGACGAAACCGGCGACCGACTCCTCGACTGCGTTTCCGCGCGGCACGAACACCTCGAGCGCCGCGCGCAGCTTTCCGGCGAGAGACAGCGCCGGGCTCGACACCATGGGCCACACCTGCGCAGGAACCAGCCCGCTGAGTCCGCTGGGCAGCCGCCACAGATGGCGGCCGCTGCGCACCCAGGCGCGGCGCGCGGCGGGTTCGGTCGCCACGAGCTGATCGGCAAGCCCGAGCGCGCGGCAAAGTTCGGCGGCCTGCGGCTTGGCGGCCAGGAACGCGTCGGGGCCGTCCTCGAGCAGCAGACCCTGCTCGCGACAGGTGTGGATCTTGCCGCCGGGAGTGTCCGACTGTTCCAGGATCACGCATCGGCCGGGGCCCAGGCGCTCGCTCAGCCGATACGCCGCCGCGAGCCCGGTGATGCCTCCGCCGATGATGGCGATCATCGCGCCGTGCGTGCGTGCACGTGTTCGACCACCCGGCGCACGGTGTCGATGGGTGTGCCGGGCAGGATGCCGTGGCCGAGATTGAAAACGTGGCCCGGCCGGCCCTTCGCACGACGCAGGATGTCGTCCACGCGGCGTTCGACTTCGGGCCATGGCGCGAACAATGCCACGGGATCGAGATTGCCCTGCACGGCGCGATCGTGCCCGATCACGTCCCAGCCCTCGTCGAGCGGGGTGCGCCAGTCGAGCCCGATGGCGTCGCCACCCGCCTCGCGCTGTACCTTGAGCAGATGCGCCGTGTCGACGCCGAAGTGGATGGTCGGCACGCCGAGACCACTCAGCTGCTCGAACAGCGAGCGCTGGTGCGGGAGCACATACGTGCGGTAGTCGTTCGCATCGAGCACGCCCACCCACGAGTCGAAGATCTGCAGCGCCTGCGCGCCGCTGGTGACCTGCGACGCCAGGTAGCCCACGGTGAACGTGACCAGCTTCTCCATGAGTCGATGCCAGGCGGCTGGCTGCTCACAGGCGAAGCGCTTCACCCGCACGAAGTTCTTGGACGGCCCGCCCTCGATGGCGTAGCTCGCCACCGTGAACGGCGCGCCTGCGAATCCGATGACGGGCGGGCCCGCGGGCAGCGCCGCGCGTACGAGTGCGATGGCGCGGCCGATGTGCGCCAGCGCTTGGGCGGGATCGACCACGGGCAGCGCATCCACGTCGGCCGCGGTGCGAATCGGGCGGCGTAACTCGGGGCCTTCACCCGCCACGAAGCTGAGGCCCAGCCCGAGCGCGTCCAGCGGCAGCAGGATATCCGCAAAGATGATGGCCGCGTCCACACCCAACGCGCGCACAGGCTGGAGCGTCACCTCGGCCGCGAGCTCGGGCTGGGCGCAGATCTCGAGCAGCGTGTGTTTTTCGCGGATCGCACGGTACTCGGGCATGTAACGCCCGGCCTGGCGCATGAACCACACCGGCGTACGCACGGTCGGCTCGCGCCGCAGCGCCGCCAGAAATGGAGCGCTGCCGGGCGCGGTCACAGCCATGATTCGAGTGCGGCCTCGTCCGCCATGCGCACGGCCGTGTGCAGCGGTGTATCGCGGAGCGTGTACGGACGCCCCTGGGTCGAGCGCAGCTCGGTCACCAGCTGCGAGAATTTCAACAGGTCCGCGGTCTCGTACACGACCACGAACTCCTGGTCCTGCAGCCCGGTCGAGTACAGCAGCAGCTGGGTGATGTCGGGGTACTGCTTCCCGATCTTGATGTGCTCGAACATCATGTTGGCGCGCTCCTCGCGTGTGTGCAGATACCACTCCGAGGTCTTCACGAACGGATACATCACCAGGTAGGGCAGTGCGCGCGTCTCGAACGGGTCCAGCTCCTGCGTCGAGCGCGTCTTGGTGTACTGCGACGGCTTGGTGAAGCCCCACAACGCGGTGGACATTTCCACATACGCACGGCTGCCCGCGTAGGCCCGGGCCATGCGTTCAAAAAAGCCCATGGGGACATCGGTCGCCTCGGAGCGAATGGCGGTCCACACGATCAGGTCGAGTCCGGCCTCGATGCCGAACGCCTGGTAGAGGTGCATGGCTTCTCCCGCGCCGGCGAGTCTGGCAAGCCAGTCCGTGCGGATCTGGCGGCGGGCCTCGGGCGGGCTGGCCCAGTAGGCACTGGTGAAGCGCACGAGGGCGAAGTGATTGAGCGTGTGCGGCTGGGTCTCGGGCATGGTCAACTCGTCTCGCGGAGCCAGGTCGCGGCATCCGTCGCGTGGTAGGTGATGATCAGATCGGCACCCGCCCGCCGCATGGCGGTGAGGGTCTCGAGTACGACACGGCGTTCGTCGAGCCAGCCGCGCTCCGCGGCAGCCTTGATCATGGCGTACTCACCACTCACGTTGTACGCCACGAGCGGGCGGTCCGGGAACTTGTCCTTGGTACGTCGTATAACGTCCAGGTAGGCGAGCGCGGGTTTGACCATGAGCATGTCGGCCCCTTCGGCCACGTCGAGCGCATGCTCGCGCTGCGCCTCCCACGCGTTGGCGGGGTCCATCTGGTGGGTGGCGCGGTCACCGAACTTCGGCGCGCCGCCGGCGGCCTCTCGGAACGGGCCGTAGAATCCGGACGCGAACTTGGCTGAGTACGAGAGTATCGGCACGTGCTCGAACCTGCCGCCATCCAGCGCGCGGCGAATGCCGGCCACCATGCCATCCAGCATGGCCGAGGGCGCGATCACGTCGGCGCCCGCTTCGGCCTGCGTGACCGCAGTCCTGGCCAGCAACTCGACCGAGGCATCGTTCAACAGGTAGCCGTCTGGTAAGCGAAGATCGCGCTCGGGGCCGGTGTTGACCAGTCCGCAGTGGCCATGGTCCGTGTACTCGCACAGGCACAGGTCGGTGATGATCGTGAGCTCGGGCACGCGTGCCTTGATGGCGCGAGTCGCCTTCTGGATCACGCCATCCGCCGCCCACGCCCCGCTGCCGCGCGCGTCCTTCAACTTCGGGAGGCCGAATAACAGCACGCCCGCGAGACCCTGGCGAGCGATCGCGGCGGCTTGGTCGGCGATGTGGCCCAGCGGCCATTGCGTCACGCCCGGCATGGACGTGACCGCAACGGGTTCCGCGGCTTCGGACACGAACAGTGGAGCAATGAGCTGATCCGCGCTCAAGCGCGTCTCGCGCACGAGCGCGCGCATGGCCGGCGTGTGACGCAGGCGGCGTGGCCGCTCCATCAGCGCGCCGCCAGCAGAGCGTCCACCAGCGCCTCGCTGGTGTAGGTTGTGGGTTGCACGTGCACGGGCAGGCCCGCGGCGCGGGCGGCCTCGGCAGTCACGGGACCGATGCACGCGACGGTGGCATGCGCGGCGAGCGCTACGGCCTCGTCACCGAGCAGGGCGACGAATGCTTCCACGGCGGACGGGCTCATGAACGTCAATATATCCACTCCGGCGCGGAGTGCACGCATCGCCTCGGGGTCGGCGGCCGCGGGCACGGTCCGGTAGAACACCACTTCGTCCACAAGCGCGCCTGCCGCGGTGAGCGCATCCGGCGTCTCCTCGCGCCCGATATCCGTGCGCGGCAGCAACACGCGCTTGCCGCGCAGGTCGCCGAGCGCAGCCGGAATCGCGGCGCCGCGGAACTCGTTCGGCTGCGCGTGCACCGGGAGGCCTGCGGCACGCGCGGCCACGGCCGGGCGCGGGCCGACGACCGCGACGCGCGGGCCGGCCGGGAACGGCAGGCCGCGGGCGGCCCAGCGCTCGCCCACGGCCCGCGCGCCATTGGCGCTAGTGATCACGAGCCAGTCGTAAGTGCTCAGGCGGTCGAGCGCGGCCTCGGCGAGCCCGGGATCGTCAGGGGGCGCGATCGCGATGAGCGGCATCAGGACCGCCGTCGCGCCCGCCGCTTCGAGGGCCGCGACCAGCGATTCCGCCTGGGCGCGTGGACGGGTCACGAGCACCCGCCGGCCGGCCAGCGCGTTCACGGAAGCAGCGCTCCTGCACCTTGCGCGAGTGCGCGCTCGGCGGCGCGCTGTCCCAATCCCGCGGCATCGTCGGCGGAACCGGATACTTGTACGCGGATCACCTGGCGACCGTCAGGGTCGGCCACGATGCCGGTCATCGCCAGCTCGCCGTTCACCTGCGCCCACGCGCCCACCGGTGCGGAGCAGCCACCACCGAGCGTGGCGAGAAACGTGCGTTCGGCGGTGACGGCTGCACGCGTGGCCGGCTCGTCGAGCTGCTGGAGCAGCGCGAGTAGGGGATCGTCCGCGCGGCACTGGATGGCGAGTGCGCCCTGGCCCGGGGCCGGGACCATGCTCGTGGTGTCGAAGTACTCGGCGATGACGCTGTGCATCCCGAGCCGATGCAGGCCCGCTGCCGCCAGCACGACACCGTGCAGGTCGCCGTCGAGCGCACGCCGCACGCGCGTGTCGACGTTACCGCGAACGGCCACGGCCTCGATGTCGTTTCGAGCCGCCAGCAACTGGGCGCGGCGACGCAGGCTCGACGTGCCGACGCGGGCGCCGACAGGCAGGGACGCGAAGGTCACCCCGCCCGCTGCGACCAGCACGTCGCGCACGTCTTCACGCATGCACACGGCGGCCACGGTGAGGCCGGGCCGCTCATCGATCGGGAGATCCTTGAGCGAGTGGACGGCGAGATCGATCTCGCCCGCCCACAGCGCGCGTTCGAGCGCGTCGGTGAACACGCCCACCTCGCCGAGCGCGGTGATGGGGGTGACGCGATCCTGGTCGCCGCGGGTGGTGAGCTGGACCGGTTCGCACACGAGGTCGGGCGCAAGCACGCCGATGGCCTGCATGATGCGATTCGTCTGCCAGCGGGCTAGTGCCGAACTCCGTGTGCCCAGGCGCACCGGTGGCGTCACGCCACGTCACCCAGGCCGAACAGCCGACGGGCAGCGGCCGCACTGTCCGCATCCTGCCGGAGTTGGCGGCTGGGTTCGTGCAGCAGCTTGGTCACCAACGAGCGGGAGAAGTGCTCGACTGCCGCGCGCGTCTCGGCGTCCAGCTCGCCCATGCGCTGGAGCAGCCGATCCAGCTCAGCGCGTCGAATCGTCTCGCCGCGCGCGTACATCGCGCTCAGCACCGGACGCACCGTATGCGCCAGTTGCCATTCCGCGAAACGTCCAGTCTCCTGCTCGATGATGGCTTCGACCGCGGGCAGCGTGCTCCGGCGCGCCGCAAGATTGGCCTCGACGCGCTGCTGCAGGTTGTCGAGATCGAACACGGTCACGCCGGCAAGCCGGGCGACACCGGGTTCGACATCGCGTGGCAAGGACAGGTCCACGATCGCCAGCGGACCGGAGTCGGGCCGGCGCACCGCGCGCACCAGCTCGACCGTGATCAATGCGTGCGGGGCGGTGGTGGCGGTGAGCACGACGTCGGCCTCGGCGACCGCGCCGGCGAGCTCGTGCCACGGCAGCGCCGTCCCACCCAGCACGCGCGCGAGCCTGGCACCGTGCCGTGTGGTCCGCGTGACCACCTGCGGCGGCCGCGTGCCGTGCTTGCCAAACAGCATGCCGGCCGACCGTGCGACCGCGCCGGCGCCGACCAGCACCACGCGGGCCCCGGCCAGGTTCACGCGTTCGCTCACCGCACGCACCGCCTCGGAGGCGACGCTGGCGGGGCAGTGACCGATCTCGGTCTCGGCCCGCACGCGGCGGCCAGCGCGCAGCGCGTGCTGGACGAACGCCGAGAGGAACGGGCCCGCGGCTTGAGCCTCGCGTGCGGTCTGCAGCGCGTCGCGGACCTGGCCGAGGATCTCGGCTTCACCGAAGATCATCGACTCGGCGCCGGCCGCCACGCGGCCCAGATGGCGTACGGCATCGCGGCCGGTGTGCAGGTAGCTCATGCGCTCGAGCACCGAGCGCGGCACGCCGCGATCCACGGCGAGCAGGTCGAGCAGCAGGTCGCGCACCTGCTCCATGTGCAGGACCGGGCCCACGAACAGTTCGGTGCGGTTGCACGTCGAAAGCAGCAACGTCTCGGGTGTGCCCGCGCTACCCAGCTCGCTGCGGATGCGCTCATAGAACGTCTTCTGCGCCTCGGGACCGAACGCGAGGCGCTCGCGCAACGCGAGCGTGGCGGTCTTGTGAGAGACGCCCAGGCAAGCTGCCGGGATGACCACGTTCATTCGACCTGGCAGCAGTTGAGCGGACAGATGTCGTGCGCGGGGCCGCGAGTCCCGAGCGCGAGTCGCGTGGGGTGGGCCACCATGCGCTCCTGGATGAGCTGGCGGATCATGCCGACGAACTCGGGGTGCGTGCCGGCGGTGCCGGCACGGACGTATGGCAGCCCCAGCTCCCGGGCGCGTTCGGCCGCCTCCACATCGAGGTCGTAGACGACTTCCATGTGGTCGGACTGGAACCCGATCGGCTGCACCACGACGCCGGGTGCGCCTGCGTGCTGCAGCGCGTCCAGCGTGGCGAGGATGTCGGGCTCGAGCCACGGGGTCTGCGGCGAGCCCGACCGGCTCTGGAACGCGATCTGCCAGCGCGCAACGCCAGCCGCCTGGGCGACGAGCCCGGCGCATTCCGTGAGCTGGGCGGGATAGGCCGAGTGCCTGGCCATGGCCATGGGAATGCTGTGGGCTGTGAACACCACGACGGCGCCCGTGCGGGCTGCCGCCGGCAGCTGCGCGAGCCCTTCGCTCAGGCGGTCGGCGCAGGCGGCGATGTAGCCGGGGTGGTTGTAGAACACGCGCAGTTTGTCAAAGGTCGGCGTCGCGGGCCCAACGGTCTCGCAGGCGCGGATGACGTCCTCGCGGTATTGCCGGCAGCCGGAATAGCTGCTGAACCCCGACGTGGCGAACACCAGCGCGCGTCGCACGCCGGCTTCGCGCATCCGGCACACCGTGTCGGCGAGGAACGGATGCCAGTTGCGGTTGCCGAAGTAGATCGGCAGCTCGATGCCGTGCTGGCGCAGGTCCTGCTCGAGCGCGGCGATCAGCGCGCGGTTCTGGTCGTTGATCGGGCTCTTGCCGCCGAAGTGCAGGTAGTGATGCGCGACTTCATCGACGCGCCCCGGCGGGACCTTGCGGCCGCGCAGCACGTTCTCGAGGAACGGACGCACGTCGTCCGGTGCTTCGGGTCCGCCGAACGATAGCACCAGCAGGGCGTCGTAGGCGCGGGCTTCGTCGTCGAATCGCGGAGTCTCGCGCGTGGTCGCACCGGCGATGGTCATGCCACAATGCTATCGGACCATTCCGTCGTTTGGTTAGGCTGGAAATTACGCAGCCCGCGATTCCGTAGAACTACGGTGCTCGGGTGGGCCGCTGACTTCTCTCACGGCGAAAAAAGTTCGCCAGGATGCTCACTTGCGAGCGGACAGGCTTTAGCGGGACGTCCGCAGCGCGTCGACCACATTGCAAATTGCCTGCTGCCGGCGGTTTCAAAGCTTGAGTCCAGGTTCGCGTTCGCGTTCGCGGACGTGGCAGGGGTGGTTTGCTAACCGACATCCGTTGCGTAGCTGTCCGGCACCCACTGCTCCATCCACCGATCCGGCGCCGCGAGCGGCGTGAACCCGAACTTCGCATACAACCCGTGCGCGTCCCGCGGGATGCCGCGCGCCCAGTAGCAGGTGCTCAGGTAGCCGTGGATCATGTCCAGGTCCAGGCGCACGGGGTCGGTGCTCAGCGTGAAGCTGTCGCGGTGCCATGATTGGTGCATCGGTGCCTCAGGGCCACGTGGTCGAGCGGATCCTCGAGTCGTGAAGAATCGTGAGCGCGGAGGAGTCCGCGGGGAGCAGTGGGCGGCAAAGAGCTGCGGGCAGCGGTTCACCGATAGGGTGTGACCGTGTTGCCCTCCCGCGTCAATAGCCGCATGAGCTTCGGATGCAGGAACAGCTTCTCCTTGCTCACCGCCATCTCTTCCAGGACACCGATGCGAACGAGTTTCTTGAGGTAACGAGACGCGGCCTGACGACCGGCGATGCCCGCGTCCACGAGATTCGTGATGCGGCAGTAGGGTTGCGAGAAGATCACATCCACAAGCTCGCGCGTGTAGATCTTCGGCAGCTCCTGGCGCACGTGTGCTGTCGTCAGCTCCGCTAGCTTCCGGATGGACGCGATTTTTGCGAGGGTCCATCGGGCGGTGACCTCGACGCCCGTGAGCATGTAGAGGAGCCACGGCTCCCAGGCTCCGTCTCGCGTGACCCCGAGCAGAAGGCCGTAGTAGTCGGACTTGTTCGCGGTGATGTGCCGGCTCAGGTAGAGAATCGGGAGCGGAAGCAGTCCATGTTCGACCAGGAACAGACTGTTGAGCACTCGACCCGTTCGCCCATTCCCGTCGGTGAAGGGGTGGATAGCCTCGAACTGGTAGTGGCCGATCGCCATTCGCACCAGCGGGTCGATTGTTTCCGCCTCGTGCTGGAACCGCTCCCAATCCGCGAGCAGGTCTCGAATCACGGTCTCACCCTCGGGGGGCGTGTAGATGATCTCGCCCGTGGCCTGGTTCGCGAGCTTGGTGCCCGGGATCTGTCGCACCTGCATCACGACGCCCTTGATGCGCGAGCAGATCTTTTCCGCGGTTCGCGTCGTGATGGGGCGATGCTCGAGGTCCCTGAATCCCTCCAGCAGCGCACTCCGGTAGCGAAGCGCCTCCCGGGTGGCCGCGTTCGCCTGACCATCCTCGTGTGCGTGCCGGAACAGTTCGTCCGCGGTCGTCACGATGTTCTCGATTTCGGAGCTGGCCTGGGCTTCGAGTACGGGCAGGGTGTTGATGAGCATGCTGGCATTGGGGATCAGCTCCGCCGCTTGTTTCAGCTCCGCCAACGCTGCGCGGGCCCCCACACATTTCCTCAGCACAGCTATTGTCTCTATGTCATTGTGCTGTTGTAGCTTGGGAAGTTGATTGTGCGGGCTCTCCGCGCGCCAGTTCGATCCTGTCATGTTGTCAGAACCACCTTTCCACTACACATCTTGGACTCTATGTCGCCGGCTGCGACACGTCAAGCGGATATGTCGCAATTATCGTCTTTTGACGACATGTGTAGGCCGTGGCTGGCAAGGCAAGATCATGATGGCCCGGTCCAACCGTGCCGCTGTGCCACACTGTCCAAGTGACAGCGACACAGCCAATCAGCCAGCCCTTCCGCGCCTCGACCCCAACCGACCCGGAGGCCTTCCCGATGAGCCCGAAGCGTCTCATCCCGCTCGCCGCCCTCGTGGCCGCCGTGGTGCGGGTACTGGTCGCGCTCCCACTGCTCGCGGGATTCGCGAGCCCGGCGCACTCCGCAGACGCCCCGGCCGCCACCGGCCAGTGGTCGCTTGGCCCTGGCGCATCGCCCGGCACGGTGGAGCTCTCGCTCAGCATCGGGCGCGCCAACCACCAGCACGAGTGGGGCTCCCGCAATGTCGCGCTCGCCGATCTCGTCGGCCTCACCGCGGAGGACCAGAACCGCGATGCGGTTGACGTCATGTTCCGTTTGAAGCGCGACGCGGGTGCGGTGGTGATGCAGGGCTCACTGGCGCACGGCAAAGGCAAAGGCTCATTCAATCTTTTTCTCGACGCGGCATTTGCGGACGAACTACAGCGTCGCGGCGTGGGTCGGCCGAACACGAATCAACAGGTCATGCTGGCGTTGGGGGATGGCAGGCTCGTGCTGCTCGACGAGTTGCAGGACCTGGGCTACCCGGTGCCCGATGTCGGGTTGTTCCTGCGCTGCGCTCAGCATGGCGTCGACCGCGACTACCTCCACGACATGGTCGCGGACGGGTACAAGCTGGCCTCGATCGACGAATGGGTGAAGGCGCGCGACCATGGCGTGGACCCTGAGTTCGTGAGCGGCATGACCAAGGCGGGCTACCCGAAGCTCACGTTCGCGCAGCTCCTGCACGCACGCGATCACGGCGCGGATCCGGCCTACGCGGCCGCGATGCGTGCGGCGGGGTTCGGCAATCAGTCGCTGGACGACCTCATCGCCACCCGTGACCATGGCGTCGACGCCGGCTTCGTCCGCGAGCTGGACGCGATGGGCTTCCGCGGCCTGTCGCTCGCGAAACTCATGGAGCTGCGCGACCACGGAGTCAACGCGCAGTACCTGGGAGCGCTCCAGCGCATGGGCTTCAGCGTTCTCACGCTGAGCGACGCGCTCGAGGCGCGCGGCCATGGGGTGGACGCGGCTTACATCGCGAGCCTGCAGGAGGCCGGCTACACCAGCATCACGCTCGCGGATGCCGTCCGCGCACGCGATCACGGAGTCGACGCCGGTTTCGCGTCGGACACGCGCCGCCGCCTCGGCCGCACGCCGTCACTCGACGAGTTGATCCGCATGCGTGACACGGGCGATGCGGGGAATTAGCACGCAGGAGACGCGCACGACTTCCGACCTGGCAGAAGCGGCGCCCGCTCGCTAGTTCGACCTGAAGTTCCCGAACTTCAGCTCGACTCCGAAGTCATGTTGCCGGAGCAACGCGATGGCCCCCTGAAGCGCGTCCTTGTCGGGCCCCGAGATGCGCACGGTCTCGGCGTTGATGCTCGCCTGAACACGCTTCAACTTGGCGTCCTTCAGGTAGCGCACGACGTCCTTGGCCTGCTCGCTCGTGAGCCCGTCCTGGATTGCCACGACCTGGCGCGCCGATGAACCCGCGGCGCTCTCGGTCTCACCGAGTTTCAGGTTCTTCAACGGCACCTTGCGCTTCACCATCTTCGACTGCAGCACGTCCCACACGGCGGCCATGCGATTGTCGTCGGGAGCGGTGAGCGTGATGGTGTTGGCCTTCGTGTCCAGCTCGATGCCGACCTTGAGCCCTTTGAAGTCGTAGCGCTGCGTGATCTCCTTGGTGGCCTGGTCCACGGCGTTCTGCACTTCCATCATGTCCACGCCGGTGGTCACGTCGAAACTATTGCTGTCCGCCATCGGGCTGTCCTCCTTAAGCTATGTGATAGAGCGCCGGCGCTTGGCCGTGGGCACTGGATTCCTGGGGGTGAACGCAGCGGCGCGCTTGCGCCGCACGGGCCGCGCCACCGCCGCCACGCGCGCCGTGATCTCGCGCGCCGCACCGCCTGCCGACCCACTCAGTACTTCCTCGCGCAGCGCCGACAACGCCGCGCGCTGCGTCGCCCATAACACGCGCTTTCGCGCGGCGGCCAGCGTGACGAAAGCGTAGCGGTCATGCTCGTCGGACAGGTGCACCGGGTCGGTCCAGGCGACTTCGGCCACGAACACGGGCACCACGCGCACGCGATCGCCCGCCACATCATAGAACGCGGCCATATGCTCCAGCGACCACCAGCGCAGCGGGGTAAGTCCTGTCTCCTCAAGTACTTCTCTAGCGGCGGCCGCCATGGCCGACTCCCGCCGCTCAATGCCGCCCGTCACCGGCTGCCACACTCCCGCCAGAGAACGCTGCGGCGAACGTCGTATGAGCAGTATTTCCAACCGCTTGCCGCGACGGCGGAAGATGTGAACCTCGACCTGGGTGCAGGAGATGGCGAGCATGCGCGGCAGAGTAGCCGGGGTCGCGGGAGTTGCCAAACCGAGCCGAGCGATCAGCCGGCCGCGCCCGATCCAAGCCCCCAGACCAGCCATCTCGCTTGACCGAGAAACCGCATTCGTCTAGCTTTCCGCCGCCTTCGTCAGCCGTTGAAATCATTAGGGTTGGCGGGCGGATTGTGAAAAGTTTCACTCACGGACCACTGGGAAAGATCGAGGTCGCCCCGCATGG
>JAYVCN010000325.1:0-6437 GCA_043749875.1 Candidatus Eiseniibacteriota bacterium
GCTCAAGAACGGCATGCGCGTGGTGCTCGCGCCCGATTCGCTGGCCACGGCGGTGGATGTCGCGGCGTGGTTCCCGTCCGGCACCCGGCACGAGAAGCCCACCCAGGCTGGACTGGCGCTGCTCGCAGCCCGATTGGGTTTTCGCAATGGCGCCAGCGATCCGCTCGCCCCGCTCACCGCGGAGGGCGGCAGCGGCACGCTGGTCGCGACGCCCGACTTCACCAGCTTCTCCGCCACGGTGCCCGCGGGCGCGTTCGATCGCGCGCTCGCGTTCGTGGCCGAGCGCATGCCGGGCAACGCCACCACGCCGGCCGACCTTGCCGCCGAGCGCGCGTCGCTGCTCGTCGAACGCGCGCGCCCCGACCGCACCCCGGTGGCGCGCGCGCTCGCGCGGCTATGGGCCACAGCGTGGCCGGGCCACCCGTACGCGCAGACCGGCGCGACGCCCTCGCCGGGTGCAGAGACGCTCACGCCTGCGGACGTGGACGCATGGCGCCGCGCGCGGTTCGTCGCTTCGTCCGCGGTGCTCACCGTGGCCGGCGCGTTCGATCCCGAGCCGGTACTGGCCGCGATCCGCACGCGCTTCGAGGCGCTGGCCCGCGTGCCCGCGCCCGCGGCCGCGACGGCGGCCGCACCTCGCACGGCGGGCCGTGGCAGCGAGCGCATCGACTCGCAGGCGAGGCTCTGCCTCGTGGGCTGGCGCGGCCCGGGCGCGAGCGATCCCGACGCTCCAGCGTTCGAACTGCTCGCGGCCTGGCTGGGCGGCAGTCCGCAGGCGCGACTCGCCCGCTCGCTGGTGACGCAGTGGCATCTCGCGGTGGCGGCGCAGGCCGGATTCAGCGCGCAGAAAGATGGTTCGCTGCTGTGGACCCTCGCCGTCGTGCCGCCGGGCGTGGATTCGTCCGCGGTCGAATCCACGCTGCTCGATGTCGCGACCTCGGCCTCGAAGTCCGCGCCCGAGACGTTCGAGCTTGAGCGCGCGCGCCGCCAACTCGAGGCCGGGGCGATGTTCGCGCTGCAGACTTCGCGCCAGCGCTCGCAGGCGCTGGGCGACGCCGAGCTGCTCGCGGGTGACGCCACGGCGGCGGCGCGCCGCCTCGACACATTCCACAGGCTGACGGCCGAGGACCTGCGCCGGGTCGCGGCCCGCGTCATGCTCGACGCCGGACGCGCCACGGTGTGGATGCTGCCCGCCGCTGCCCCCGCCCCCGCGGGCGGTGCACGATGAAGCGCGCATTTACACTGCGCGCCACGGCACTGCTCGCGCTGCTCGCTATTGCGACCGTGTCGCTGCTGATGCTCACCGGTGCTGCGGCGCGGGTGGCGGCTCCGGTCTCGCGCACGCTCCCGAACGGCCTGCGCGTGGTGGTGTTCGTGCGACCCGGGCTGCCCATCGTGCAGGCGCAGCTGAGCGTGCCCGCCGGGCTCACCGCCGAGGCGCCGGGGCACGGCGGGCTGGCGTTCCTCACGGCGCAGCTCCTGCGCCAGGGCACCACGTCGCGCTCGGCGGAGGACTTTGCCACCGAGCTCGACACGCTCGGCGCCACGCTCGCCATCAACGTCACGCGCGATGCCGGGCAGATGGCCGCGGGCTGCCGGGTGCCCGAATTCGAAAGCCTGCTCGAGCTGATGAGTGACGCGGTCGTGAATCCATTGTTCTCCGAGGAGGCGTTCCAGGGCGTGCGCCGCCAGGTCGCCGGCCAGCTCGGGCAGCAATCGCAGAACCCGGCGGTACTCGCCGACGAGCGGGCCACCGCGCTGGCGTTCGGGGCACACGCGTACGGCCACAGCGCGCGCGGCAATCTCGAATCGCTGCTCGGGGTGACGCGCGACCACGTGCGCGAGTTCCACCGCGACCATTGGCGTCCCGACCGTGCCGTGCTCGCGATCGCGGGCGACATCGACGCCGAGCGCGCGTTCGCGTCCGCGGCCGAGTGGTTCGGCCGCTGGGGCGGCAAGGCTCTCCCGGATGCACCGCACGCCGCGCCGTCGCCACGCAAGGGCGTGCTGGTGTACGACCTGCCCGGCAGCCCGGCGACCGAGGTGCGCGCCGCGCTGGTGGGACCCGGTCGTGGCGACGCGGGCTACCCCGGTTGGGCCGTGGCGCGTGAGGCACTCGAGGGCGGGCTCCTGCCGGCCGGCGCGCACGCCACGCTCGTGCCCGGTCGCGAGGCGAGCCTGCTGCTGGTGAGCGCCAGCGCGCGCCCGGAGTCCACGGCGACGGTGGCCTTGCGCATTCGCGGCGCACTGCGCACGCTCGCCTCCGCGCCGTCCCGCGGTGAAACGCTCGCGACCGCACGCCGTCGCGCGGCGGGCGCGTGGCCGCTGTCGATCGAGACGCTCGGGCAGGTGCTCGCGTCGTGGCTCGCCGGCGATGCCGCGGGCCTGGCGGCCGGGCAACTCGACAGCATGCCCGCCGCGCTCCTCGCCGCGGACTTCTCGGGAGTCGCACGCGCGATCACGGGCGGCTACACGCTGCTGCTCGCGGGCCCGGCGGAACGCATGCGGGGCCGGCTCGGCGCGCTGGGCGATGTCGAGACGCTGGCTGCCGAGGGCGAGCCCAGCATGGCCGACGCGAGCATCAGGGTGACGCCCGAGCAGCGCCGGCGCGGCAGGCAACTGGTGAGTGCGGCGGTCGCGGCCCACGGCGGTGCAGCCAAGCTCGCGGCCGCGCACACCTCGGAGCTGGATGGCGACCTGCACCTCAACATGGCGGGCCGCGAACTCGTCGGCGAAGCCCGCTACCTGCGCGTGGACCCGGACCGCCTCGCCTACACCACGCGTCTGCTCGAGTTCGAGCACCGCCAGGTGCTGGATGGCACGCGCGGCTGGGCGCTGTCGATCGCCGGGGACTCCACCACGCTGGTCCTGTCCGACAGCACGGCGCTGGCCTCGTTGCGCGGCATCCTCGAGAGCGACCTGGTCCACGTTTTGCGCGCAGCGAACGAGCCCACCGCTGACCCGGTCGCACAGGACAAGGGCGAGCTCGATGGCAAGCCGTGCGACCGCGTGGAGTTCATGGCGCCGCACAATGGCCGCATGCGGCTGTCGCTTGACCTCGCGACCCATCGAGTGCTCGCCGTCGAAAGTCTGCCGACGCCGCAGGGCGTGTGGCGCGATCACCGGCGCTGGTCGGAATTCATACTGGTCGAAGGGGTGTGGTGGCCGCGCCAGGAGGTGCGGGAGGTGGATGGCGAGAAGGTCACGTCCATGGTCCTGCGCCGGCTCACGGTGAACGGTGCGGTGGACAGCAGCCTGTTCCGCCGACCGATCGTGGTCCGCGGCGAGATCCGCGGAGTGGAATGATCCCCGAGCAGGCGACGGGCACGGCGCTCGGCGCGGACGGGGACAGGGAACATCATTTGCTGCTGGGGAGGACGATGTCATGAGCACGAGCGAGCGCGAGACCGCCCAAGAGGCTGAGCGAGAGACCGCCGAACAGGCGACGCAGGCGGCTGTGCAGGAAGCTCCGAAGGAAGCTCCGATGGAAGGCCCGATCGACAAGCGATCGCCCCCCACGCCGAGCGAGCGCTTCGTCTACTTCTTCGGGGACGGCCGCGCCGAGGGGCGAGGCGATATGAAAGACGCGCTCGGAGGCAAGGGCGCGGGGCTCGCGGAGATGACCAACGCGGGCGTTCCGGTCCCGCCCGGCTTCACGATCACCACGTCGGTGTGCCGCTACTACCACGCGCATGGGCGCAAGTTGCCGGATGGATTCGCCGCCCAGCAGGCCGCGGCGCTCGCGCGGCTAGAGAACACGCTCGGCAAGAAGCTCGGCGACGCCGGCGATCCGCTGCTCGTGTCGGTACGTTCGGGCGCTAAGTTCTCCATGCCCGGCATGATGGACACCATCTTGAACCTGGGGTTGAACGACCGCTCGGTGTTGGGGCTTGCGACGAAAACCGGTAACGCACGCTTTGCATGGGACTGCTACCGGCGCTTCATCCAGATGTTCGCCGCGGTCGTCATGGACTTCGAGAAGCACGAGTTCGAGGAGCTGATCGCTGCCGCGAAGAAGCGCCGCAGGGTGAAGCTCGACACCGAACTGTCCGCCGCCGACCTCGAGCAGCTCGCGCTCGAGTTCAAGCGCCACGTGCGCAAGGGCGCGGCTCGCGACTTCCCCCAGGACCCGCGCGAACAGCTGACGATGTCGCGCGACGCCGTGTTCCGCTCGTGGGACAACGATCGCGCCATCTACTATCGCAAGCAGAACGGCATCCCCGACGACATCGGCACCGCCGTGAACGTGCAGGCGATGGTGTTCGGCAACATGGGCGACACGAGCGGCACGGGCGTGGGCTTCACGCGCAATCCGTCCACCGGCGAGCCGCAGTTCTACGGCGAATACCTGACCAATGCCCAGGGTGAAGACGTCGTGGCCGGCGTGCGCACGCCGCTGCCGATCGCCAAGCTCGAGCAGGAGATGCCGGACGTGTACCGCCAGCTGCGCGAGATCACCTCACGCCTGGAAAAGCACTATCGCGATGTGCAGGACTTCGAGTTCACGATCCAGGCCGGCAAGTTGTTCCTGCTGCAGACGCGCAACGGCAAGCGCACGGCGCAGGCGGCGGTGCGCATCGCGGTGGACATGGTGGCCGAGAAACTGATCACCGAGGAAGAGGCCATCCTGCGCGTCGAGCCAGCATCGCTCGACCACCTGCTGCACCCGCGCCTCGATCCCAAGGCGAAGACGATCCTGCTCGCCACCGGGCTCGCCGCCTCACCCGGCGCGGCCGTGGGTCAGGCCGTGTTCGACGCCGACACCGCGGCCGAACGCAGTGCGCTGAAGCAGCGTGTCATCCTGGTCCGCAAGGAGACCACGCCGGACGACATCCACGGCATGGACGCCGCGCAGGGCATCCTCACGGCCACCGGTGGCATGACCTCGCACGCTGCCGTGGTCGCGCGCGGCATGGGCAAGCCGTGCGTGTCGGGTGCGGGCACGGTGCACGTGGACGAACACGCCAAGCGCATGACGGTGGACGGCGTCACCGTGAAGGAAGGCGACTGGATCACGCTCGACGGCTCGACCGGTCGGGTGCTGAAGGGCGCCGTGCCGACCATCGACGCCGAGGTCTCGGGCGAGTTCGGCGCGTTCATGGCGATCGTGGACAAGCATCGCCGGCTCGGCGTGCGTGCCAACGCCGACGTGCCGCGTGATGCGTTGAAGGCCCGCGAGTTCGGCGCAGAGGGCATCGGCCTGTGCCGCACCGAGCACATGTTCTTCGCCGAGGACCGGCTCGGGCAGGTGGTGCGCATGATCATGGCGGCACCGCGGGCGAAGGCGCTGCAAGACAAGCTCGATGCGCGCGAGAAGGCTTTGGCCGGCGGCGCGTCGGCTGCCGAGACCAAGTCGCTCAAGTCCGAGATCGCCCAGTTGAAAAAGGACCTGGCCGGCCCGCTCAAGGACTACACCGGCGCGCTCGCCAAGCTGCTGCCGTTCCAGCGCGCCGACTTCCGCGGGCTGTTCCGTGCGATGGATGGCTACCCGGTCACGATCCGCACGCTCGACCCGCCGCTGCACGAGTTCCTGCCGAAGCGCGAGGAGCTCATGGTGGACATCGCGCGCTTCCCGCGCGCGACCGCGGCGCAGAAGAAGGCAATGGCGAAGGCTTATCGCATGACGGTGGCGCAGCTGAAGGGTGGCATGCCTGAGTTGCTGCGGCGTGTGGAGGACCTGCACGAATTCAATCCCATGCTCGGGCACCGCGGCTGCCGGCTCGGCATCACCTACCCGGCCATCACCGAGATGCAGGCGCGCGCCATCTTCGAGGCGGCGTGCGAGGTGACGGCCAAGGGCGGCACGGTCATCCCCGAGGTGATGATCCCACTCGTGGGCACCGTGCAGGAGCTGGCGAACCAGGCGGCGATCGTGCGCAATGTCGCCGAGGAGACGATGAAGAAGAAGGGCGTCACCTTGAAGTACCTGGTCGGCACCATGATCGAGGTGCCGCGCGCGGCGGTCGTGGCCGAGGCGATCGCCCGCGAGGCGGAGTTCTTCTCGTTCGGCACGAATGACCTGACGCAGATGGCGTTCGGTTTCTCGCGCGACGATGCCGGCAAGTTCCTGCCCGAGTACGTGGACAGGAAGGTGCTCGCGAAGGACCCGTTCGTGTCGATCGACGAGGACGGCGTGGGGGCGCTGATGGAGATGGCGGTGAACGGCGGACGTCGCGGCCGTGCGAAACTCAAGCTCGGCATCTGTGGCGAGCACGGCGGGGATCCTGCGAGCGTCGAATTCTGCCATCGCATCGGACTCGACTACGTTTCTTGCTCGCCGTTCCGCGTTCCGATTGCTCGGTTGGCGGCTGCGCAGGCGGCAGTTCGCGGGTCGGCTACTGAAAGCGATCGCCGCTAGGCTTACATCGGGTGAGGCTCTCGCTGCGGCGCACGCCGGGTGGGGGCCTTCGTCCCAAGGGGACGCTCCCTGCGCGCAT
>JAYVCN010000326.1:0-4107 GCA_043749875.1 Candidatus Eiseniibacteriota bacterium
GCTGCCGCTGGTCAAGCGCATCAACGCCTACCTGCAGCGGCTGCCGCTGCTGTTCGACCGCACCAAGGCGCTCGAGTCGCGCGTGCAGAAGCTCGAGGAGAACCCCAAAGAGAGCGTGCGTTGAGCGGCCGGCCGCAGCGGACCGTGCAGGGCCCGGCCATCATCGAAGGGGTCGGCCTGCATACCGGCGAGCAGGGCATCATGCGGTTCATGCCGGCGCCCGTCGGGCACGGGGTGCGCTTCGTGCGCACCGACATCGCCAGTCGCCCGGAGGTGCGGGTGCGGCCGGAGAACGCACACTTCGACCCGGTCGCGGCCCGCCGCACGATCCTCCAGCAGGATGGCGTGCAGGTGCACACGATGGAGCACGTACTGGCCGCGGTCGCGGGTCTGGGCATCGACAATCTCATCATCGAGACCAGTTCGATGGAGGTGCCGGAAGGTCACGACGGCAGCGCCGCGCCGATCGCCCGGGCGCTGTTGAGCGCGGGGCTGGTGGACCAGGACAAGCCGACCCGTCACATCAAGGTGAGCAAGCCGGTGCGCTGGGCCGAGAACGGTGTCGAGTTGTCGGCCGTACCGTATTCGGGCTTTCGCATCTCGTTCCGCATCGAGTACGACCATCCGCTCATCGGCGTCCAGGAACGCAGCATCGACATCACGCCCGAGTCGTTCATGGCCGAGATCGCGCCGGCACGCACGTTCGTGCTCGAGCGCGACCTCGAGCTGCTGCGCCAATCCGGTTGGATCAAGGGCGGGCGCATCGAGAGTGCCATCGTCGTCGGCAGGGACCGCATCCTGAACGAGGAGACGCTGCGCTACCCGGACGAGTTCGTGCGCCACAAGATCCTCGACCTGCTCGGCGACCTGTTCATCCTCGGCGGCCCGCTGCTCGGGCACGTGAGCGCGCTGCGCTCGGGGCACCACGGGCACGTGGCGTTCGTGAAGATGTTGAAGGAGACGCTGCCGCTGCCGGGCCGCCGCGCGGGGGGGCCGCCCGAGGAGTGGGACACCACCGCGATCATGGACCTGATGCCGCACCGCTACCCGTTCCTGCTCGTGGACCGCATCACCAACATCGAGGAGGGCCGCTCCATCGAAGGGCTCAAGAACGTCACCATCAATGAGCCGTTCTTCCAGGGCCACTTCCCGGGCCAGCCGGTGATGCCCGCGGTGTTGATCCTCGAGGCCATGGCGCAGGTCGGCGGCATGCTGATGCTGAACTCGGTGGACGACCCGGGCAACAAGCTCATGTACTTCATGGGCATCGACGGCGCGAAGTTCCGACGCCCGGTGGTGCCCGGCGACCAACTGCGCTTCAAGCTCACGCTGCTGTCGGTCAAGCGCCGCACCATGAAGATGCGCGGCGAAGCCTACGTGGACGGCGGCCTGGTGGCGGAAGCCGAACTGCTCGCGACGGTGGTGGACAAGCGACCGTGAGCGAGACGAAAAGTTGCGCCGGGCCGCTTGCGATGAGCGAAGCGAAGAGCGAAGCGAAGAGCGTGTCATGAGCGTTCAGATCCACCCCGCCGCGTTCGTGGACCCCCAGGCTCAGCTCGGCGCCGATGTCGTGGTGGGGCCGGGCACGGTGGTCGGACCCCACGTCGTGATCGGCGACCGCACGCGCCTCGACTCGCACGCGCTCGTCACCGGCTGGACGACGCTCGGCACCGACAACCACGTGCATCACGGTGCCGTGCTCGGCTCGCCGCCGCAGGATCTCAAGTACAGCGGGCTGCCCTCGCAGCTCACCGTGGGCGACCACAACGTGTTTCGCGAGTACATCACTGCGAACCTGGCCACCGAGCCGGGCGAGAGCACGCGCATCGGCAGTCACGGGCTGTACATGGCCTACTCGCACGTCGCGCATAACTGCGCCATCGGCGATCACGTCGTCATCGCGAACGCCGTGCAGCTGGCAGGCTACGTGGTGGTGGACGACTGGGCCATCCTCGGCGGCGGCACGGTGGTGCACCAGTTCACGCGTATCGGCCGCCACTGCATGATCGGCGGGGGCTCGCGCATCTCGCAGGACATCGCACCGTTCGTGAAGTCCGCGGGCAGCCCGCCGCGAAACGCCGGCGTCAACACCATCGGGCTCGAACGGCGAGGATTCTCTCGGGAGTCGCGCGATGCACTCGAGCGCGCCTATCGCATCTTCTTCCGCGACGGCAGCACGGCGTCGCAGGCTGTCGCGGCCATCCGGCGCGACCTGTCGGGGTTCCCTGAGGCCGAGCACTTCGCTCGCTTCTGCGAGACCTCGGTGCGCGGCATCACGCGCTGAGGGGGGCGACATGAAACCCGTGCGCTGTGGGGTGTGGGGCGTGGGCGTGTGGGGTGAGAAGCACGCCCGCGTCTACGCAGCGATCCCCGAGGCCGAACTGGTCGGCGTCCACGACCGGTCCCGCGAGCGCGCTGCCGCGGCGGTGGCGCAATTCGGTGGCCGCGTGTTCGACACGCCAGCGGCGTTGCTCGCCGAGTGCGAGGCGGTCTCGGTCGCCACCCCGACGGTGGCACACCTCGAGGCCACCGCCGAGTCGCTGGCCGCGGGTTGCCACGTGCTGGTGGAAAAGCCCATGGCGGTCACGGTGGCCGATGCCGACGCCATGATCCAGGCCGCGGAGCGGGCCGGCCGCGTGCTCCAGGTGGGCCAGGTCGAGCGCTTCAATCCCGCGCTGCTCGCCGCGCGGCCGTTCGTGCAATCTCCCAAGTTCATCGAGGCGCATCGCCTGGCGGCGTTCCAGCCGCGGTCGCTCGATATCGACGTGGTCGGCGACCTCATGATCCACGACATCGACACCGTGCTGCACCTGACCGGGCATTCACCCACGGAGCTGTCGGCGGTCGGCGTCGCGGTGCTGTCGAGCACCGAGGACATCGCCAACGCGCGGCTCGAGTTCGCCGACGGTTGCGTAGCGAACCTGACCGCGAGCCGCGTCTCCGTGGAGCGCCTGCGCCGCATCCGGTTCTTCACGCGCAATTCCTACGTGTCCGTGGACCTGTTCGAGAAGGCGGGCGAGGCGTTCGTGATCAATGACCCCGGCTCGTTCAAGCCCGGCGCGGTGAACCCGCTGGCCTTGCTCGCGGGCATCAATCGCACGAAACTCGTCGTGCCGGCGGGCGAGCCGCTCACGCTCGAGCTCACGGCGTTCGTCAGGTCGCTGCGCGGCGATGGCTCCGGCGCGGCCTCCGCCCGCGCCGGGCGCGACGCCCTGGCGGTGGCGGAGCAAGTGCGCGAGGCGATGCGCCGCCGCGCGCAACATTGGGCGTTGTCCTGAGCGAGACCGCGGCCGCACGCGAGCGGCGCCTGCTCGTGGTGGCCGGTGAACCGTCGGGCGACGCGCATGCAGCGCGGCTCGTGCGCGCGCTGCGCCAGCTGGGGCCGGTGCGAGTGCGCGCCGTCGCCGGGCCCGAGCTGCGTGCGGCTGGCGCCGAGACCGTGGTGCCCCAGGAGGAGCTGGCGGTGATCGGGTTCAGCGGCATCCTCGCCAAGCTGCCGGCGCTGCTGCGCGCCCGCCGCGCACTGCTCGCCGAACTCGACACGTTTCGGCCCGACGCCGTCCTGCTCGTGGACTACCCGGGATTCAACCTGCGGCTCGGCCCGGAACTGCGGCGCCGCGGCGCACGCGTGCTCTACTACATCGCACCTCAAGTCTGGGCGTGGCACCCCGAGCGCGCCCGGGAGATGGCCCGTTGGGTCGACCGGCTGGCGGTGGTGTTCCCTTTCGAGGAGCCGCTGTTTCGCGAGGCGGGCGTCGCCACGACGTTCGTGGGCCATCCGCTGCTCGACGAACTCGAGCCGGAGACGAGTGCGGTGGCGTTCCGGGCTGAACTCGGCGTTCCGCCGCAAGCGCGCCTCGTCGGCCTGCTGCCGGGCAGCCGCCCAAGCGAGCTCAAGGCGCACGCACGCGTGTTGATCGAGGCTGCGGGCCAGCTGTGTGCGCGCCGCCCCGATGTCGTGCCGGTGCTGGCGCTCGCGCGGGGGCTCGACCGGCGCGCTCTGCCGCGCGGGGCCGAGGACCACGTGCGGATCGTGAGCGGCCGCACGCGCTGCGTGCAGGCCTTCGCCGCCTGTTGCGCCGTGGCCTCGGGCACCGCGACGCTCGA
>JAYVCN010000327.1:0-19080 GCA_043749875.1 Candidatus Eiseniibacteriota bacterium
GAACACGATGCCGTCCGAGCCCACGCTCGGCCACTTCACGTCGTAGTCGGTGAACGTGGTCACCTGCCGCTGCGTGTGCTTGTCGAGGTCGTACGCCCACAGGTTCGCCGTCTTGCCGTTCCGGTCCGAGCAGTAGTAGACCGTGCGGCCGTTGAACATCGGCCACTCGTCGGGACCGTCCCAGTCGGCGGTGATGTTGTGCGACTTGTTCGCCTTGAAGTCGTACACCCAGATGTTGGGCGCGTTGCCACCCTTGTAGCGCTTCCACGTGCGCCGGTCGTACGAGGGCGACACGAACGCCAGCAGATTCGCGTCCGCCGACAGGCTTGCGTAGCCCGCGGTCGGCAGCGGCAGCAGTTCCTCGAACCCGCCGGCCGCGGGCAGCTTGAGGAAGCGGTCGTAGCGCGGGATGTTCGACGCGCGCGCCGAGCGGATGAGGATGGACTTGCCGTCCGGGTACCACTCCGCGACCTGGTCGATGCCAGGATGGAACGTGAGCCGAGTGGGCTCGCCGCCGGTCGCGGGGATGGTGTACGCGTCGGTGTTGCCGTCGTATTCGGCCGTGAACGCGACGGTGTTGCCGTCGGGCGAGAATTTCGGCAATAACTCGAGCCCCTCGTGCGTCGTCAACCGCTGCGCGGTGCCGCCGGTGCGCGCCACGGTCCACAGGTCGCCGGCGTACACGAACACGATGCGATCGCCCTGGATGTCGGGCATGCGCATGAGGCGGCATTCCGCGAGCGCCGCGGCGGGGCGGGGCGCGAGCGCGGTGGCCAAGGACGCACACAGCAGCAGCGCGAACAGGTTGCGGAACGGGCGGGGAGCCATGGGGACGAAAACCTCCGGTCGCTAAGGTCAGGGTCGGGCAGGGGAACGCGCAGTCTCGGGACCGCGCCGGGGGCGGGTCAAGCACACATCTCCCAGCGCAGCGCGGCGCGCGCTGGGCGAGCCCGCGCTGCGCGCAGCCACCGCCCGCCCGCTGGGCGAGCCCGCCCAACAGCCTCAAGTGCTTGTGGCGAAAGGACGATAACCGCGCGCAGGGGGGCTCGGCCGGGCCCCCGTTGCCAAGGAGTGCGCGCCGCCATGGACGTGAACGCCCGCGAGGGCGGGCGCGCTCCGGATCCGCTCGATCCGGAGCGCAGCTCTGAGTTTCCGGGTTGGGCCGAACCGCTGTTCGAGAAGCGATCGCTTCCCGGCGCGGCGGCTGAGGCCGTGCCCGCATCACCCGCTGACACGGACGCGTGGCCCGATCTCGACGCCGACAGGATCGGTGCTGGCCGCAACGATGTGGATCCTGCCATCAAGGACGCGGGCGCGTGGCTGCACATGTGGTCGCGCACGCTCAAGACCTGCCGGCTGTATGACGCGGGCAATCCCACCGTGCAGCGCTTCCGCGAGGAGCTCCTCGCCGCGCTCGGCACGCTGCTTGAGCGGCACGGCGCGCTCACCTATCGGTTCAACGCCGAGGATGTGACCTGCGGCGGGGAGTCGCTGTATGCGGCTCGTTCGCGCGACGACAACCTCGCGTTCGCGTTCTACCGCGACGGCGTGCGCGGGCTCACGTTCAATCCCGGAGCCGACGAGCGCGAGTGCAACGCCGTGGTGGACGCCGTGCTGAGCGTCACCGGGCAGAACCTCGACGGCGACGACCTGGTGACGCTGCTGTGGGAAGCGAACCTGCGCCACATCGACGTGGATTACATCCCCGCCGAGGGCGAGACCGGTGCCGGCGACAGCACGACCGGCGGCGCGCCGGAGGAAGGCGCCGGAGCACTATTGCCGTGGCCCACGGCCGAAGGGAGTCCCGCGGCCGGCCAGGACGCTGGCGCCGATGGCAGTCGCTCCGCGAGCGACATACCGACGGGTGCAGAACGATCGGAGGACTGGGCGCTGGGCGAGCTCACCGAGGAGGTCGAAGCCACGTTCGCCGAGCTCGACTTCATGTCGGCGCAGGAAGTGAAGCGGTTCACGTTGGAGTACGAGGCCGAACGCCGGGTGCCCCCGCCGACCGCGGCTCTGGCGATCGCGAACTCGTGCCTGCACACCGAGATCACCGAGGACGACCGCCGCGAGCTGGCGCGTTTCCTGCCGCGCGTGCTGCGCGCCGCGCTCGCCGCGGGTGGCTGGGTCGACGCGCGTGAGGCACTGCGCCTGGTGCGCGAGGCGAGCACCGGCGAGTGGTCCGATGAGACGTTCACGCAGGAAGTGCTGCAGCCGGTGAGCATCACGCGCACGGTCGAGAAGCTCGACGGCCAGGGCCCGGCGACGGTGGCGGAGTTCGTGGCATTGGCGAACGAACTGGGCGCGGCATCGCTCGACTGGCTCACGCTGACGCTGTCGGAGAGCCAGGCGCGCGTGACGCGCCAGCTGGTGGCGGAGGCGATCGCCACGCAAGCGCAAGAGAATCCCGCGCTACTCGCGCCGTGGCTCAACGATCCGCGCTGGTACGTCGTGCGAAACGTCGTCCACATCCTGGGTTGGGTGGGCGGCGCCGAGGGTGGAGCCAGGATCGTGCCGCTCCTGGCGAGCGCGATTCGCTACCCCGACCCGCGCGTCGCCGCCGAGGTGGTCACGGCGCTGCAGGGTGTGGAGCTGCGGCTCGCGCGGCCGGTGCTGATCAGGGCGCTCGAAGGCGCCGACACCAAACTGTTCTGTCTCATCCTGCAACAACTGTCCGCCGCCCGGGATCCCGCCGTGGCGCGTTACGTGACCGCGTTCCTCGCGCAGGAGCGCTTCCTCCAGCGCCCCGCCGAGGAGCGCCGCGCGGTGTACGCGGCGGTCGCCTCGACCGGCGGCGACGAAGTGGTGCAGGAGCTGGAGCAGGCGATGAACGGTGGCAACTGGTTCGACCGCGAGCAGGAGGTGCACCGTCACGCCGTGGCCCGCTGCCTCGCGCGCATCGGCACACCCGGCGCGCTGGCCGCGCTCGAGGCGGGGGCGCGGTCGCGCCGCGCACCGATCCGGCAAGCGTGCACGACGGCGCTGCAATCGAGGCTGGCCGCATGAGCGAGCCCACGACCACGCCGGGCGCGGCGACCGAGGACAACGGTGACGCGCACATCTTGAACGAGCTCGGCGGCCCGCTGATCCAGCGCCTCGTGGCGCTCATGCGCACGGCGCGCACGTATGACGTGTCGAACATGGCGTTTCAACGCCAACTTTCAGAATTCATGGGCGTGCTGCGCCGCCTGCTCGACGCCGAGGACGAGGTCACGCTGGTGGCGGTGGCCGATTACTTCTACCTGAACGGCGTGCGCGTGAAGGCGAGCACGGCGCTCATGGGACCGTATCACGCGCTGCTGGCCGACTTCGCGCGTCGCCAGACCGGTGGCTTGCGCTTTCTGCAGGGCGTGAACGAGGCAGAACTCGAACGCTTCTTCCAGATCTTCCTCGCCGCGGAGGACCCGGGGCTGGCGCCGAAGTTGCCGGAGACAGTCGATGAGGCGTCGGTGCACAACATCGTGCCGCTGCCCGCGGCACAGCTGGACCCGGAGGACCTCGCGCGCGAGCTTGACGGCCTGCCCAAGCCGCAGCTGGAGCGCGCCCGCGCGCGCCAGGTGTTCTGGCGGGCCATGGTCGGCACGCGGAAGATCGTGCTGCGGGCGCGCCAGAGCGGCCGGCCCGATCTGCGCCACGCCAAGCGCGTCGTGCAGCCGATCGTGGACAGCGTCTTGAAGAGCGAGTACTCGCTGGTCGGACTCACGGCGTTGAAAGACCACGACGAGTACACGTATGCGCACTGCGTGAACGTGGCGGTGCTGTCGGTGGGCATGGGGCAGGCGCTCGGGTTGTCGCGGCAGGCGCTCGCCGATCTCGGCGTGGCGGGGCTGCTGCACGACCTCGGCAAGATGACGGTGTCCGGAGACGTGTTGCGCAAGCCCGGCGCGCTCACCGCCGACGAGTGGATACAGATGCGGCGGCACCCGATCGAGGGCGCCAAGATGGTGGCGCGCATGCCCGGTCTGTCGCAGGTGATGATCGACTCGATGCGCGCGTGCTTCGAACACCACATGAATTACAACCGCACCGGCTACCCGGACACATCGGCGGAATGGGGGCAGGCGACGCTGTCGCGCATCGTGGCGATGGCGGACTGCTTCGACGCCATCACCGCGCACCGCGCTTACTACAAGCGCCCGCACACGGCGTTCGAGGGACTTCGAGTCTTGATGGGTCCGAACCGGGTGAACTTCGACCCGGCGGTGCTGTGGGCGCTCATCAAGACGGTGGGCCTGTACCCGGCGGGTACCGTGATGCAGACGACGTCGGGGCATACCGTGCTGGCGATGAGTCCGAATCCGGCGGACGTGACCCGTCCGATGTGTCGCGTGCTGCTCGATCCGTCCGGCGTGGCGCCAGCGGAGGGGCAGTCCGACCTTTGGGAACTGATGCCGGGTTCCGAGAGCGTGACTCGGGTGTTGCGGCCGGAGGAACACCAGACGGATACGGAGCTGTTGCTGGCTGCGTAGGTACGTCCTTCTGCGTCAAGCGGGCGCCGGGCGGGGCGGCGAGTGAAGGGAACGCTCGGCCCGGGCGAAAAGGGCGACACCTTTCGGCGCCGCCCCTTCGAAATCAGCAGGTCTGCCGTGCGAGCCTGGACGCTCCCCGTTTATTCCAGCCCCACCGCCGCAGACCCACTCCCTGCGGGCTCGGACGCTAGTCGTCGTCGCCCTGGTCGAAGCCGCGGTTGTCGAAGCCGCGGTTGTCGTGATTACGGTTGTCGTGGCCGCGGTTGTTGTCGAAGTCGCGGTCGTCGAAGTCGCCGCTCGCCCGGCGCCACTCACCGTCGTGGAAGCGGAGCCTGCGCACCTCGCGGCCGCTGCGGATGTCGATCACCTGGATGATGCGCGGACGGCGACCGCCCGAATCGCACTGGTCGAGCGAGTCGTACCAGTCATCGCCGTAGGGGTCGTAATAGCGGTACTCCACCACCGGGCGCTGGCAGTAGTGCTCGCGCCCGTAAACCGGGTGCGCGTTACCCGACACCGCGGTGCCGAGCAGGAAGCCGCCGATCAGGCCGGCGATGGCCGGGCCGGCGCTGCTCGAGCGCTCCCGGATGATCACGCGCTGACCGGGGAAGCCGTTGTTGACACCCTTGAACCTGCGACCGCCGTGGTCGGCGAACGCGGTCGAGGCGAACGAGAGCACCGTCGCGGCCATGAGGCCGGCGGTGATCCAGCGAGTCACTAGCGTGCGGGTGGTCATAGCGTCCTCCGGGGTGCGAGTCGGGTGCTTGCCCGGAGAGAGAGCAGGGGCCGTGCCAGTGGCTGGCACGGCCCCGGAGACGCTGTGATTCGAGCGGGTTAGCGGCCCTCGGCAGGGTGGCTCCGGGTGCCGGTGGCGCCGGCGTTGTGGCGAGTGCGCCACAGCGGCTGCACGCCCGCGGCGCCGTCGGGCGACCGCAGCCGTGCGGCGCGCCCGGTCTGGCGACCGGCTACGGCCGCGTGACCGTGTGGTTCGTGAACGAGCTCACGTTCACCCAGCGCACGTAACCACCCTGCTTGATCGTCACGCTGGCGGGAACGAACTGGAATCCGCTGCCGCCGCCCACCTGCACGAGCGCCGAGTCCGCCCCAGCGGTGGCTACGATGACCGTGCCCGTCATGCCGCTGGCCTGGTGCGGGATGCAGTGGTAGTCCCAACTGCCCACGGTCGTGAACGTGAACTGGTTCGACACGCCCGTCGCCGGGAACGTGAAGCCCAGGGCGGGGCCGCCCGAGCCGCCGGCGGGAGCCGAGCTGCTCTTCTTGGAGCAGCCGCCCGCGAGCATGGCGACGCACGCGAGGGCGAACAGCGCGGCGACGATGGAAGTGGATCGCGTGGGGAGATGCTGGCGAAACATGATACCTCCGAGTCAGGACGGCTGGGACGCGTGGGAGAACACCAACATCAATCTTCTCGCGGTGCACGAGTTCGCGTCAAGCACTCGATCGCGATTGGCTCGTGCGGTGGCTGAGCCCGCCCGCCCGCCCGCCCCCCTCACCTTCTGGTCGCGGTGTGCTCGATGTCGGAGCTCACGTTGATCCAGCGCACGGTTCCGTTGGGCCGGATGGTCACGGTGTCGGGTGAGTACACTTTGTTGCCGCCCTGGCCCACGTGCACCAGCGCCGAATCGCGCAACGAGCTCGCGCGCACGAATACCGTGCCCTTCATGCCGTCGACGCCATGCTTGAGGCACAGGTAGTGCCAGTCACCCGTGTCCGGGAACGTGTACGTGTGCGAGATACCGGTTCCCGGGAAGCTGAAGTTGAACATAGTTCCCGCCGCCGGCGTGGTCCCGGGTGCTGTGGGGGTACTGGGGGTACTGCTCGAACCACCTGAGCAGTTGCACAGGATCAGCGCGAACGCCGAGGCGATGCAGAGCAGGGTCGTGGCTGGGCTGGGAGCGCGCATGCCGAGGTCATCGACAGCTGCCGGCCACGGCTTCAGCGGTCGGGCGCAGTTTTCGGGGTGGCTCCGCCGCCGCCGCGGGGGCATGAGACCGATTCTGTGCGAATCGCACGCTTGTCGAGAAAAGCGGTTCCTGTCGGTGGCCATTCCTGCGCATTAGAATGGGAGGGGGTGCGCGATTCGGCGCCCCAGTAGTCGCTGCACGACTCTCAGCGAAGCGGAGCATCACGCACGCGGGCCCTGGTCCAGGATGGATCGGGGCCTGCGTTGTCCGCACCCTCGCCGCGGACTAGCCTGCCATTCGCTCCACCCATCCGGCAGCGTCCAGGCACTTGCGAGGCGAGGACACGCGACATGGCGAACGCGGTGAACCCGGCGATCATCGAAGCGCTGGTGTTCTGGTACCCGGCGTTCCTGTTCTCGACCTGCTTCCACGAAGCGGCGCATGCATGGGCCGCCTCTCGAGGCGGCGATTCCACCGCCTCCGACGCCGGGCTCCTCACCCTGTCGCCGCTGCCGCATCTCAAGCGCACGCCCGTCGGCCTGCTCATCGGGCCGCTGCTGACGGCGGTCACGAGCGGCTGGGCCATGGGCTGGGCGAGCGCGCCGTACAGCCGGAGCTGGGCCGAGCGCTACCCGCGCCGCGCGGCGTGGATGGCCGCAGCCGGACCGGCCGCGAATCTCATCATCGCGGGCGTGGCGCTGGCGCTGATCGCGGCCGGGCTCGCCGCGGGACGGTTCCAGGCCCCGCCCTCAGCGAACCTCGACTGCCTGGCGCTGCCCGCGCAGGCGTTCGCAGCGTCCGCGCTCACGGTGTTCGCGGCGAAGATGCTGTCGGTCGTCTGCGTCCTGAACGTGTTGCTCGCCGCATTCAACCTGATTCCGCTGCCGCCGCTCGATGGCGCCGCGGTGGTGTCGCTGCTGCTGCCGCACACACTCGCCAACCGCTGGCGCGACCTGATCGCTCAGCCCACGATGGGATTGCTCGGCATGCTGGTGGCGTTTCGCTTCGGCTCGGTGCTCAGCGGCCCGTTGCTGTCGATGTTGCTGGCGGTGCTCTACCCGGGGCAGTACGCGTCCTGATCGGTTTGTCCGCCCGTGGCCTTCCGCGCACAATGGATGCCATGACCTTCGACTCGATCGCCGCACTCGCGTTCCAGACGCTGTGCACGCTCGCCCTGTCCGCGGTCCACCTCGGGCTGTGGCGCCAACGGCGGCTGTCATACCACGCCACGTGGGCGGCGGCGTGGTTCGTGTACGCGTTGCGGCTCACGTTCATCGGCAAGTTCATGCAGCGGCAGAGCGAACTGGGCTGGCTGTTCGCGCACCAGGTGGTGACGCTGTGGTCCGGCCTGCTGCTGTTGTGGGCGGCACTGCAGTTCGCGGCGCACGTGCGCTGGCGGCCGGTGTACGCGATCGCGCCGGTGCTGGCGGTGGTGTGGGCGTGGTACGGCGTGTTCGTGATCCACAGCATGGCCACGGCGGGGCTGTCGTCGGCGTTGCTGCTGTCGGCGGTCACGCTCGGCACGGGGTTCGTGTTCCTGCGCCTCGACCGGCACGAACCCTCGGTGGGCGCGCGGTTACTCGCGTGGGGCTTCCTGCTGTGGGGCGTGCATCACCTGGACTACCCGCTCCTGCGCGCGCGGGGCTCGGGCGTGCTGATCGGTGTGTTCATGGACGTGACGCTCCTGGTGCTGGTCGCGGTCGGCACATTGGTGCTCGTGTTGGGCGAAGAGCGCAGCGCGCTGGCTCAGCGCACAGCACAGTTGGAGCAACTGTCCGGGCTGCTGCTGCGCGCGCAGGAAGAGGAGCGTCGCCGCATCGCACGCGAGCTGCATGACGAGGCCGGCCAGACGCTCACCGCGCTCAAGATCGAGCTGGACCTGGAGGGCCGCAAGGAAGCCAGCGCGCGCGTGGCGATCGTGTTGAACCAGATCCGGAACGTGAGCGAGCTGCTGCGGCCGCGCGCGCTCGACGACCTGGGGCTGGTGCCGGCACTGCGCGCGCTGATCGAGGATTTCGCCAAGCGCACCCAGATCCAGGTGGCGATCGACGCCGACGACACGGTCGGCTGGCCGCCCGAGGCGGCGCTGACGCTCTACCGCGTGGTGCAGGAGTCACTCACGAACGTGGCGCGCCACTCGGGCGCGCAGCACGCGTGGGTGCGGCTGAGCCGGGCCGACGGCGCGTGCCTGCTGGTGGTGGAGGACGATGGCTCCGGGTTGAAGGCGGGGCTCACGCCGCACCTGGGCGTGCTCGGCATGCGCGAACGCGTGAGCGCCGCCGGCGGCACGCTGCAGCTGCTCACCGCCGGGCGCGGTGGCCTGCGCGTGGAGGCCACCGTGCCGACGGGCGGGACCGCATGAGCGCGCCGCGCATCGTGCGGGTGCTGCTGGCCGACGACCACGAGCTCGTGCGCTCGGGCGTGCGGCGCGTGCTCGAGAGCGTGCCGGGCATCGAGGTGGTGGGCGAGGCGGCGCGCGGCGACGAGACCTTGGTGATGCTCGCCCAGCTCGAGCCGGATGTGCTGCTGCTGGACTTGAACATGCCGGGCGGCGACGGCTTCGAGGTGCTGCGCAAGGCCCGCGATGCTGCCGGCGGCACGCGCATCGTGGTGCTGACGCTGCACGTGCAGGCGGAATACGTGGCCCGCGCGGTGCGCGAGGGCGCGGACGGCTACCTGTCCAAGGACCTCGCGGTGCAGGAACTCACCGACGCCATCGCCAGCGTCATGGCGGGCAAGCCCTACTACTCGGCCCCCGTCCAGGAGGCGCTGCAGCAGGCGATCCGCGAGGGCGTGAGCAATCCGCTCGAGAAGCTCACGCCGCGCGAGCGCGAGGTGCTGATCGGCATCGCCCGCGGCCTCACCTCCAAGGAGATCGGTGCGGAGTTCAACATCAGCCCGCGCACCGTCGAGACACACCGCGCGAGCCTGATGCGGAAGCTGGACCTGCGCTCGATCGCGCTCTTGACGCAGCTGGCGATTCGCGAGGGGCTGGTCGAGAAACCGCACTAGTCACTTGAGGTTGCGGGTGCGGGTGGCGCCGGTGAGAAACCGTCAGCTTTCTTGTCACCGTAGACCTACGGACCGCCGAACCCGCAACACTCCTAATGGTGAGCGGGCCACAGTTGGTTGATGCTTATGGAACGTGCCCACTCTCCGGCCATCTCTTGCTGCTGTGATCGCTCCGGCTCTGGCCGTGCTCATGGGCGCGAATTCCGCGTTCGCATCGCCTGCGCTGCGGTCCGTCGCGGCCGACAGTGCGCGTGCGGACAGCGCGCAGGAGGACAGCGCGCAGGCGGCCAGCGCCCAAGTCGAGCGCACCGCGGCCGACAGCACGCGCAGGCTCGGCATGGCCGACACCGTCACCGTCCTCCCACCGGTGCACGTGGATGCCGACCATGCCCGGACGCCGGATCGCGCCAGCGCCACCACCGTGCGACTCGATCGCGCGGCGCTGGTGCGCTTCCAGCCGTCCACCACCGCCGACGCGTTGCTCGCGGCCCCCGGCGTGGACGTCTCGCGCACCGGCCCGTGGGCCTCGCGCGTGTCGCTGCGCGGCCTCTCGGGCGAACGCGTGCTCGTGCTCGTCGACGGCGTGCGGCTCCAGTCGGGCCGCGGGCATGGCGCGCAGACGTCGCTCGTGTCCGTGGACCGGCTCGAGTCGGTGGAGTTGATGCCCGGCGCGGGTGGCGCGCAGTTCGGCTCCGACGCCCTTGGCGGCGTGGTGTCACTCAACACGCACCGCAACCTGCTCGGCGAGCACCACAGCACGCTGATGCTGACGGGTCGCTCGGGCGGTCCGGGCGACGAGCGCTCCGGCATGGCGCGCGTGCGCTGGACGGCGCCGACGTTCGCCGCCGAGATGTCCGGCGGGCTCGGGAGCCTGGGTGCGCTGGTCACGCCCGATGGCCGCGTGCCGCACAGCAGCTACCGCGAGGACGAGTACGCGGCTCGCATGCAGGCCCGTCTCGGCGTCTCGACGTTCGACCTCGAGCGCACGCGGCACGCGGCGCACGACATCCAGTTGCCCGCGTTCAACGATCTCGCCGGCTCGCATGCCGAGTACCCGCTCCAGTCGCGCGGCGCGACACGCCTGGAGTGGGCACTGCCCGGCACCCGCACGCGGCCCGAATTCCGGCTGCTGGGCGTCGAGCAGCACTTCCGAACCGGCTTCGTCGAGACGGTGGCGGACAGCCAGTTCTTACGCGGGCGCTACGTCGCCACGAAGACGTCGCGCGCGGACGACGCCATCGACACGTGGTCGAACAGCGTGCAGCCCACGTTCCAGCGCGGCGCGCTGCGCGTCTACGGCGAGTACCGCCGCGAGACCACGCGCGGGCCGCGCGCCACCGACATCACCGTCGTCAACGCCGCGGGCGCGCAGACCTCGGCCACGCGGACGAGCGGCGAATCGATCCCGCCGGCGCGGCGCAACGTGCTTGCGGGCGGCGTGTATGACGCGCTGACCTGGAAGCAGCTGCGCTTCGAGACCGGCGCGCGCTACGACTGGCTGCGCTCGCAGGCGGACTCCACGCCCACGAGCTTCACGCCGACGCTCGACGTGACCGACCGGCGCTGGAGTTTCGAGGGCGGACTGTCGCGGCCGCTCGGGGCGCTGACGCCGTACGGTCGCGTGGCCAGCGGCTTCCGCGCGCCGAACCTCGAGGAGCGCTACTTCAACGACGACGTGCACGGGGGCTTGAGGCTGTTCGGCAACCCGGACCTGCGCGCCGAGCGCTCGCAGACGGTGGAGTTCGGCGTGCGCGCGGCCGAATGGGCGGGCGGCCACATGGGCAGCGCGCGGCTGTCCGCGTATCGCTCGTACGTGGCCGACCTGATCACGCTCAAGTACCTGGGCCAGCTCTACCTGGTGCCGCGATTCCAGTACACGAACGTGCACAAGGCAGAGCTCGAGGGCGTCGAGCTCGAAGTGCAGTCCGCGCTCGGCGCGGTGCAGCTTGCGGCCAACGCGGCGTTCCCGCGCGGCCGCGACCTCGCCACCGGCACTGCGATCACCGATCTGGGCGCGGCTCGCGCCACGCTCGATGTGCGCGTGCCGGTGACCGCGCTGCTGCCCTATGGCGCGCTCGCCGTGCGCGCCCGCTGGACTGATGCGAGTGCGAAAGACGACCTCACGCTGGCGCGCCCGTCGTTCTGGACCGCGTCGCTCGAGCTGTCGTGCCTGGCGTGGAACACGCGCATGAGCCTGGCGGTGAAGAACCTCACGAACACCCGTTACCGCGAACCCCTGAGTTTCATCGCGGAGCCCGGCCGCAGCGTGCTGGTGTCGCTGCGGCGAGAACTGGCGCTGCCGTGGTGATGCACTTTTCTCGGCCGGAGGCTCGAGCCATGACCATTCGCACCATCCTGCTCTACAGCGTGCTCGGGATGGTCATGGCCGCCCCGGCCGGGGCTCGCCCCGGCGCGAATCCCGCCGGCCGGCTGGTGCTCGGGCCCGATGGCCCGCGCGAGGTGGCGCCTGTGGGCGGCCGCGGCGCGCTGCCCGCGGCGGCACAGGCGGTGGTGCCGGAGCCGCTGCCCGCGGGCGCGGTGCAGATCGATTCGACCTGGTACGACCTTCAGGACATGGGCTCGCTCGGCCACCGCATCGAGGGGGGCAGCGACGGGCGCGTGCACGTGACGTGGCAGGACGAGTTCTGCGAGCTGGGCGGCGGCTGCCCGCCCAACCTCGCCGCGCCGCAGCCGCACCCGAACCGCGGCATGGGCTACGCCGTGCGCGACGTGAACGGCGTGTGGAGCAACCTCGGCAAGATCACCGACCCGCGACTGCCCATCTGCTGCATCCGCGACCTGGTCGGCGGCTTCGGCAGCCTGGCGATCGCGAGCAGCGGCCGCGTCGCGATCGCGCAGCACCTGAACGAGGACGGCTGCGATCTGCGTGGATACTTCCATCTCGAGGACTCACCCGGCTCGAGCCTGTTCCGCGGCTATCTCACGCCCATCGTCAGCCCGAGCTACCTGTTTCCGCAAGTGGCGGCAAATCCCAACGGATCTTTCACCGTGCTCGGCGAAGTCCCCCGAGGTGGTCAGTATGACGAGACCACCGAACTGCGGGTGTCGTATCTCGCAGCGCCGGGCACGGCTTATACTTGCCTCAACTGGCAGATGGGCCCGTGGACCGCGTTCGCGCCGGCGAGCCTGTTCCGCGACGGGCGCCCGGCGTTCCCGTGCATCGCCAGCTCAGCGAACGGCCGCGTCGGTGTGGCGATGACCGACATGGGCGGCGACGTGTTCCTGATCGAGTCCAGCAACGGCACATTCGCGCCCGCCACCGTGACCACGCGCAACCTCACCCACTACCTCGACGCGAGCATCGTCAAGAGCGACTCCACGTCGCTCGAGTTCCGGCCCTACGTGCACTGCCACCTGGCGTACAACGACACCACGCCGAACGTGGTGTGGAGCGAGTGGCAGGCGCGCAAGTCCGGCGCCGTGATCTCGTACTTCGACTATCACAGCCGCATCCGCCGCTGGAGCCCCAACCGGGGCATCGAGACGGTGTATCAGGTGCCGGCCGGCGTGGCCGACCACTTCGACGACGTGGACAACGGCCTGGCCGGGCCGCTGCCCGGGTTCAACACGCTGGCGGTGGACTGGCCGCAGGTGGGCTTCAGCGCCGACGGCAGCGAGACCTACGTGGCGTACTTGAGCTTCACCGATGCGCACGTCGATCCCACGGCCAACGCGGGCCTGCCCGGCGTGGTCACCGGCATCGGCTACGGCGACATCGTGTGCAGCGTCGCGCGCGGCGGCGCGTTCTCCGCACCGCAGAACCTCACCAACACGCCCGACACGGACGAGCGCTTCTTCTCGCTCGCGACCCGCAATCCGGGCGGGCGGGCGCACATCGTGTTCCAGGCCGCAGCCACGAACGAGGCCGGCTGCGCCATCATCGGCGATCGCGGCACCACGCCCGGCAACCTGCTGCGCCGCATCGCCTACCTCGAGGCGCCACTCGCTGCGAGCCTGCTCGACGCGCCCGCGCCGCCGGCCGCACCGCGCGCGCACGCGCTGCGCGTATCGCCGAACCCGGTGCTGGCGCACGCCCGCGTGCGGATCGACGCCGGCATGGCCGCACAGACGCGGCTCATTGAAATACTGGACCTGACCGGACGCCGGGTCACGACGCTCGTGCTCGCCACGGGTAACCGGAGCGTCGAATGGCAGGGCCGGGATGACCAGGGACGGCTGGCACCCGCGGGAGTGTATTTCGCGCGCGTGGCTGGCGAAGGCGCCGACTCCGCGGTGCGCTTCGTGGTGGCTCGTTGAACCCGCAACTCGCTCACACAATCCAACTCTCCTGGAGGTCCCCCATGTCACTGGTGAACCGGATCATGCTGACCGCTTCGCTGCTGACCCTGCTTGCGCCCGCTGCCGGCGCGGTGGTGGTGAAGCAGGAGCGCGTGCCGGGTGGCGCGCTCGAACAGACCTGGTCGCCGGGCTTCGGCGTCGGGCGCAACTACACGCCGCTCACGCTCTCCGGGGCGGATCCGGCGTTCCCGACCCCGTCGGGTGACAACACCGTGGCGGTACTGCAGAACGTCGCCACCAGCCTCGGCGGCATCGCCGTGAGCGCGACCGACCCGTCGGGGTTCGCGGACTACACCTGGGAAGGGGACTTCTTCACTGGCGCAGGCAACACCCGCGTCGGCCTCATCCTGCGCGCCGATCCGACGAACGGTTTCCAGACGTTCTACCAGCTCGTGATCAATCCGGGCCTGTTCCAGGTGCGGTTCCGCAAGTTCGTGGCCGGCGCGCCGCTGCCCGACCTTGCCAGCTGGTTCACGAACATCCTGCCGGCGGGCGTGCCCACGGCGAACAGCTGGCATCACTTGAAGGTCATCGCGCAGGCGAACTCGTTCCGCTGTTTCTTCGACACCACCGAGCTCACCAGCACGCCGGTCGTGGACACCTCGTCGCCGATCCTCGGCGGCTGGGTCGGGGGCTTCAACTTCAGTGCATCCGTGGGCGAGGTACCGGTGTATTTCGATAACCTGACACTGTCCATCGTGGGTGCGGTGCCGACGCACACGTCGAGCTGGGCTTCCGTCAAGAAATTGTATCGCTGGTAGCGACAGCGCTCGGCGGCCTTGCGCTGCCGTGGCGCGCGCGGCACACTTATTGCGCCTCGCTGACCCCCAGAGGGCCGGCGAGGCGCGCTGGTTTCAGGGCCGTCTCGACTCCGAACCGGCTGGGGTGGCGGTGGTGCGTCGCGGTGAGAAGACCTCTCGTGGAGGTGCCGGTTGAAGCGGATCGTCCTCGTGTTCGCGCTGCTCAGCGCCGCGGCTTCGGCGCGTGCCGCGGGCATGGCGTTGCGCTGGGGATCGTGCGAGGGCTACTCCAATCGCAACTTCGCCTGCGACGTCGATGCCGGGGCGGAGGTGCTGGTGGCGTCGTTCTCCGCGCCTGCGGGCGCGGGCCCGCTCAGTGGCGTCGCGGCGAGGGGCCACATCCGTGCCGCCGAAGGCGCCGTGCCGCCGTGGTGGCAGATGCTGAATCGGGGCTCGTGCCGCAACAGTTCGCTGTCCGTCTCGTTCATGATGAGCGATGAGACCGAGTGCGATGATCCGTGGCAGGGGCAGGGGCAGGGCGGCATCGCGGCCTACCGCCTGGATGAGCAGGGTGCGGAGTTCCAGGTCGCGGTCGCGGTGCCGGCCAGCGCTGTCCAGGCGATTGCGTCGGGGCGCACGTACGCCGCGTTCAAGCTGTTCATCAATCACCAGCGGACCACGGCCGGCAACTGCAATGGGTGCCGCACGCCCATGTGCATCACGCTCGAGAGCATGAAGCTTGGCCAGCCCAACATGCGCAGCCCGCACGAGATCGAGCTGACCGAGGGCATCACCGGTATGGGCGGCGCCTCGACCGTGGTGACGTGGCAGAACGGCACGCCGCGCTGTGGCGCGGGCGCCCCCAAGCCGTCCACATGGACCAAGCTGAAGAAGTACTACCATTAGTGAGTCAGTGCGCGTACGAGTGCCCGGCACTCAACGCCAGCAGCCACGTCAGCGCCAGCAGCGGCAGCAGGTCTTCTCGCACCCGCACGGCGTCCGACAGCGTGAGCTGATGGTCGCGGCTCAGGAACCCGGGCGCGCGCTTGAGCAAGAGCAGCTCGTGGCCGTCGCGGGTCTCGAGCGAGAAACCGCCGATCCACTGCCAGCGGAACTTCAAATCTGGTCCGCTCGCCGGCACGATGGGACCGCGCCCCCACGCGCCGGGCTCGTAGCGCAATAGCTCGGTGCCGTCATCGTCCGACACGATGGTGCGGCAGACCCATGAACGCGTCAGCGTCCAGCCGGCGCTCGCCGCCTCGGCGCGCCGCCGCCGCTCGAACACGTTCGGCTCGCACAGCACCAGGTACGTGCCGCGTTCGGAAGCGAGCGACCACGTGCGCTCGAGCAGGCCCGTGCGCTTCCAGGTCCACTCACCGCCCCAGTCGCCGCCGGGCACGACCAGCTCCCAGTCGCGTTTGCCCAGCGTCAGCATGCGAACGGCGCCGGGCGCGCTGCCCGGCGGCAACACCGGGCCGTTCGGGTTCATGGCGTACGTGCGAGGCTTCATGGCGAAGGTTCCGACTCGGATGGAGGGGGCGCGGCCCTGGCGGGCGCCCTGCCCGCCAGCCGTCGTTCCTGCTGTAGCGCCCGCCTGAGCACGAACTCGATCTGTCCGTTCAGGCTCCGCAGATCATCCCTCGCCCAGCGCTGCAGGGCGTCGAGGACCGCGGGATCGATCCGCAGCAGGAAGGCCTTGCGCTCGGCCACGGCTCACTCCATCACTGGTACAGCGTGCCGGCGTTCACGATCGGCTGCGTCTCGTGCTCGCTGCACAGCACCACGAGCAGGTTGCTGACCATGGCGGCCTTACGCTCTTCGTCGAGAATCACGACCGAGCGTTTGGCAAGCTCCGCGAGCGCCATCTCCACCATGCTCACCGCGCCCTCGATGATCATCGAGCGCGCCGCGATCACCGCACTCGCCTGCTGGCGGCGCAGCATGGCGTTCGCGATCTCGGGCGCGTACGCCAGGTGACTGATACGGGCCTCGAGGATCTCGATGCCCGCCTTCTCGAGGCGCGCCTGGATCTCGGCCTTCAGTTGGTCGGCCACTTCGAGGATATTGCCGCGCAGCGACATCTGGCCGTCGTTGTGCGCGTCGTAAGGGTGACTCACGGCCAGGTTCCTGACCGCGGCCTCGCTCTGCACGTGCAGGAAGTTGTCGTAGTTGTCGACCTGGAAGATGGCCTCGGCCGAGTCCACGACCCGCCACACGACCACGGCCGCGATCTCGATGGGATTGCCGTCGTGGTCGTTCACCTTGAGCTTGTTGCTCTCGAAGTTGCGCACCCGCAGTGTGACCTTCTTCTTGTTCATGAACGGGTTCGCCCACCACAGGCCGGGCCGGCGTTCGCTGCCCTTGTAGTTGCCCATCAGCATCAGGACCGCCGACATGTTGGGTTCGACGATGAAGAAGCCGGCCATCAGGATGGCGATCAACGCGATGCCGAAGCCGGCGGTCACCACGGGCAGCGGCGAACCGGCGCGCGCGGATGCGATCAACCACCAGATGTCGAGGACCAGCAGAAGCGGGAGCAGCAACAGCATGAAGTAGCCGGATATGGTCTTGGCGGCAGTTTCGCGGATCATGGTCGTGAGTCTCCTTTCGTTGATTGCACAATGATATCATTATGAAATCTGATGTCAATACGGAGATCACGGGCTGCCGGGTTGCATCGGGGGCCAAGACAGCCGATAAGTGGCTGTGGTTAAATATGTTGCGACACATGTCCACCCTCGCTGCGAGAAGGTGCCTCAGCCGCGCCTGCGCGCGGCCTTCTTGGCGGCCGGCATGGCAGCAGGCTTGGTGGCCAGCTTGGCGGGCAGCTTGGGAGCCGGCTTGGCGGCCGGCCCGGCCACATCTCCGGCCCGCCGGCGCTGCGCGACCCTCCGCTCCACGATGACCGAGTTCGGTCGGGTCGGCTTGGGCTCGTTCCCGATGAAGGCGCGGTGCAGGCGGTCGCCCCGTGCCGCGGTCTCGAGCAGCCCCTTGGGCGCCCGCACGACCATCGCGAGCAGGGCGTGCGAGAGCGTCTTGCCCTGTGCGTCCAGGCGCAGGCTCACCGTGCCGCCGCCGCCCAGCGAGGCACCGAGCAGGAAGTTGAGTGCCCATAGGTTCGGCACCTCGTGGCGTTCGACCTCGCCCTGGCAGATGCTCGCGAAGTACTCCTTCACCCGCCGGGCCGACAACGTGGCGGCGAGCCACGGGTAGATCTCCGGCGCGCGCGCGATCACACCGATGTTGGCCATGTCGCCCTTGTCGCCGCTGCGCGCGTGCGCCAGCTCCGAGAGCGGCACCGCCACGACCTCATCCTCGCCCGCGGTCTTCGGCCACTGCGGCAGCTCGAGCCGTGCGGGCTCCGCCATGGGCAGCAACGGCGTGGGCCAGTCGAGCGTGCGCTCACCTGCGGCCGTGATGAGCGCGGGGCGCACGAGTTCGCGCGGCACCAGCGCCGGCCAGTACGCCACGACTTCTTGAGCTTGGGGCCTACCGCCGGTGACGGCCACGCCTGGCGGACCACTCAGGATGACGGCAGGCAGCATCCTGGAGAACGCCTCGACCTTGCCCTTGTCCTTGTCGCGCACGCCGAAGCGCAACAGCACCTCGGGGGCGTCCACCTTGGGTGCGAGCGGACCCCAGCACGATGACGCGCCCACGAACTCGGTGAGCGTGGCCTCGAACTTGATTCCCAGCCGCTCCCAGAACAGGGTCTTGAAGGCCTCGGCTTTCGCTTCGGCCTCCGGCCCGCAGATGATGAGCGAGCCGCTGGCCTTCCAGCCGTCGCCATAGGCCGCGCTGATCTTGAGCGACGGCGGCGCCGGCCGGCCGACGACGCCCCACACGCGCACGCGGTCTTTGCCAGCTTGCTCAAGCTAGATGCTGCCGAAGTCGGCCACCACGTCGGGCGTGATGTAGGCGCGCGGGTCGCCCATCTCGTAGATCAGCTGTTCTTTTACTGTGCGCACGGTGACGGCACCTCCGGTGCCGGCGTGCTTGGTGATGACGAACGAGCCGTCGCGGTGCATCTCGACGATCGGGTAGCCGATGTCGGCGAAGCGCGGGATCTCGCGCCAATCGGTGAAGTTTCCGCCGGTGCTCTGCGCGCCGCACTCGAGGATGTGTCCGGCCACGATGCCCGCCGCGAGCCGGTCCCAGTCGTCCGCGGCCCAGCCGAACGCGTGGATCATGGGTGCCAGCGTGATGCCGGTGTCGGTGACCCGTCCCGTCACCACGATCTGCGCGCCCGTGCGCAGCGCTTCCACCACCGGCCACGCGCCGAAGTAGGCGTTGGCCGACGACACGCGCTCGCGCACGCTCGCGAACGCGCGGCGGTCCTCCATGTTGTCGAGACTGGCGCCGGCCGCAATGAGTTCGTCCAGGCGCGCCATGAGGTCGTCGCCCGAGACCGCCGCGACGTGGATGGCGCGGCCCTTCCTGGCCGCGGTCGCGATCACCGCGCGCCGGCACGCGGCGGGGTTCACGCCGCCGGCGTTCGTGACCACCTTGACGCCGCGCTCGAGCAGCAGATCGAGCGTGGCCTCCACCTGCGCGATGAAGTCGCGCGCGTAGCCCGCGTCGGGGTCGCGCGCGCGCTGCTTCTGCATGATGGAC
>JAYVCN010000328.1:0-3246 GCA_043749875.1 Candidatus Eiseniibacteriota bacterium
CGGCCGCCGCTGCCCGGGGCGTTTCTGGGACATCGGCACGCCCGAGGATTGGGAGCGCGCCGCGCGGGAACTGGCCCGATGAAGACTGCGATTCACTACTACCGCGCCCGCGCGCCCTTGCGGCTGTCGTTCTGCGGCGGCGGCACCGACGTGTCGCCCTACCCCGAGGAACACGGCGGCTGCGTGTTGTCGGCGACCATCAATCATTACGCGTACGCTTCGCTCCGCCCGCGCCGTGATCCGCGGCTCACGTTCGCCTCGCTCGACTACGACGTGGTCGCCAAGTACGAGCACGCGCGCCGCGTCAAGTTCGACGGCACGCTCGATCTTCTCAAGGCCGCGATCAAGGCGCTCAAGGTCCGCCGCGGCGCCGACCTGTGGACGCACTCGGACGCGCCGCCCGGCTCCGGCCTGGGTGCGTCGAGCACGCTCATGGTGGCGCTGCTCGCGGTGCTGCGCGAGTGGTTGAAGCTCGACCTGACGCCGTACGAGCTGGCCGAGCTGGCCTACCGCGTCGAGCGCGTGGACCTGCAGCTGGCGGGCGGGCGGCAGGACCAGTACGCGGCCTCCTTCGGGGGGTTCAACTACATCGAGTTCGGCAAGGAGGGCACGGTGGTGACGCCGTTGCGCCTGCAACGCGACACGCTCGAGGAGCTCGAGTACCGGTTGCTGCTGTGCTACATGGGGCAGACGCGCCAGAGCGCCACGATCATCGACCGCCAGACGCGCGGATACCGTGCGGGCCGCAAAGCCACCGTGCGCGCGCTGCACGCGCTCAAGCTCCAGACCGCCGAGATGAAGCGCGCGCTATTGCTCGGGCAGGTGGACGGCTTCGGCGAGCTGCTGCACCAGGCGTGGCTGCACAAGAAGAAGCTGGCCGAGGGCATCTCGACGCCACACGTGGACAAGATGTACACCGTCGCCCGCAAGGAGGGCGCGCTGGGCGGTAAGATGACGGGCGCAGGCGGCGGCGGATACTTCCTGTTCCTGACCCGCTTCGACCGCCGGCATCGCGTGGCGGCGGCGCTCGAGAAGCTGGGCGGGCAGGTCGTACCGTTCCAGTTCGAGGCGCGCGGCGTGCAGTCGTGGCCGGTGGCACGCGAACGCTGAGCCAGCTGCGCATGAGCACGCCGGTCGCTCCGGACGCGAACCTGCGTCGCGTCGCGCTGCTGGGCCCACTGCACCCGTGGCGTGGCGGACTCGCGCAATACTTACAATTACTTGGTGAGGCGCTCGAATCGCACGCGCAGGTGCGCGCGGTCACGTTCACGCGCCAATATCCCGCGCTGCTGTTCCCCGGCACGAGCCAGTTGGACGATGCCGCGCCGCGCGCGCACTTCCCGACGGCGGCGCTGCTGGATTCGATCGCGCCGTGGACGTGGCGCCGGACCGCCGCGCATCTCGAGCGCTTCGCGCCCGCCGCGGTGATCCTCAAGTGGTGGATGCCGTTCTTCGCGCCCGCGTTCGCATCGGCCGTGGGGCCGCTGCGCCGGCGTGGCACCCGCGTCGTGCTGGTGTGCGACAATCTCATCGCGCACGAACCTCGTTTCTTCGACCGCGCGTTCACGGACTGGATGATGCGCAACTCCGACGGTTACCTGGTGATGAGCGACGCGGTGGAACGTGACCTCGAGACTTTGAAGCCCGGCGCCCCGCACCGCCGGGTGCCGCACCCGTTCTATGCCCAGTTCGATCGCGGCCGCTACACGCGCGAGTCGGCGCGCGCGACGCTCGGTTTGAGTGGCGACGTGGCGCTGTTCTTCGGATACGTGCGCCATTACAAGGGTCTCGACACGCTGCTCACGGCGTGGAAGCGCGTGCGTGCCGAACGTCCCGACGCGACGCTGGTGGTGGCCGGAGAATTCTACGAGAAGCCCGAGCGCTACGCAGCCCTCGCGCTGGCGGCGGGTGGCGTTCGCATCCTCAACCGCTACATCGCGGATGCCGAAGTCGAGGCCCTGTTCCGCGCCAGCGACGTGACCGTGCTGCCGTACCGCGCCGGCACGCAGAGCGGCGTGACGCACGTGGCGTATGCGCTCGGCTCACCGGTCATCGCAACGCAGGTCGGCGGCATCAGCGAGACGGTGCACGAGGGCGAGACCGGGTTCACCTGTCCGCCCGAGGATCCCGACGCGCTCGCGCGGGTGCTGGTGCGGTTCTTCGCAGAAGACCTGCGCGAGCGCATGGCGGCGCCGATCGCCGCACTGAGAGATGCGCACTCGTGGGAAGCGCTGGCACGCTCGACGGTGGAGCTGGTGAACGAGTTGCAGCCCGGGCGGGGCTGGGCATGAGGCGCACGGCGTGGGGGCTCGGGCTCGCCGCGCTGTTGACGTTCGTGTTGACCGGCGGCGGGCGCATCGTGGGTAGCGATGAGGTCACCATGTTCGAGCTGGCGCGCGCCATGGCGCACGGCCACATCGACGTGCCGGAGGGCGCCACGCTGCGCGGGCCGGACGGCCGCTTCTACAGCAAGAACACCGCGGGCGAGGCGCTGCTGGCGCTGCCGCTGGTGGTGACGGGCGACGTGGCCGCGCACGCGGCGGGCTTTCGGAACGAACGCGCGCAACTCGCGGCGCGCTTCGTGGCGTCATTCTTCAACGCGCTGGTGGCGGCCGTGCTGCTGGCGGCGCTCTACCTGGGCTTGCGCCAGTTGCGCGTGGGCGCGCGTGCGGCGTTCGCGGCCGCGGTACTGCTGGGCTTCACCACGCCGTTGTGGGTCTACGCCAAGAGTTTCATGGCCGAGCCGCTGGAGGCGCTCGGATTGCTGCTCGCTCTCACGGGCGCGGCCCGCGCCGGCGCCGCACCCGCGCCTGCCGACGCGCGCAGCGGCGGGCGCATCGCCGCGCTCGGTGCGTTCCTCGCCATCTCCGCCAAGCTCGGCGTGGCGCCGCTCGCGCTCGCGTGCCTCACCGCCGCGGGCTTGCGGCGGCGGGACGCGTGGCTCGTGCCGCTCGCCGGTGTCGCGGCCGCGTTGGCCGGGCACGCTGTTTATGATTGGGCGCGCTTTGGAAGTCCGCTGGAAACCGGCTACGGCGCGCAGGCTTCTGCGAGCGCGTTCACCACGCCGCTCTGGGTGGGGATTTACGGATTGCTGCTGTCGTCGGGCAAGGGCGTGGCGTGGTTCGCACCCGCGCTGTGGCTGGCGCCCGCGGGCATCGCCGCCATGGTGCGCTCTCGTCAGCATTCAGACGCGGCGCGTCGCGGCGACGATGCACGTCGCGCCGGCTGGGCGATCGTGCTGGCGTG
>JAYVCN010000329.1:0-9588 GCA_043749875.1 Candidatus Eiseniibacteriota bacterium
ATGCTGAAGCCCGGCGGCAGCCCGAGTGTGTTCGCCTCGCGGCGCAGGATGCGCATGGCGGTGGCGTGGAACGTGCCGATCCACACCCCGGCCGCGGCCGCGCCGAGCTCCGATTCGATGCGCGCCCGCATCTCGCGCGCGGCGCGATTCGTGAATGTGAACGCCAGCACCGCCGCTGCGGGCACGCCCCGCTCCAGCAGCTTCGCCACGCGCGCGGTGAGCACGCGCGTCTTGCCCGATCCGGCGCCCGCGATCACCAGCGCCGGCCCGTGCTCGTGCTCGACGGCTTCCTGCTGGGCGGGATTCAGGGTCGCGACAGCCAACGAGGGACTCCGGGCGTGAGGGGAGCAGGCGAGGTGGCAAGCAATCTATCGCAGGCGAGCACGGCCACCAAAGCCGCCGCGGGCCCCCGGCCGATTCGCCTGCGGGCATGAAGCCCGAGCGGGCCGCCGGCCGATTCGCCGACGGCCCGCACAGAACGGTTGCCGCTACTTCACGAACAGCATCTCGCGGTACTTGGGCAGCGGCCAGTGGTCGTCGTCGACCAGCGCCTCCAGCCGGTCCGCCGCCTCACGGATCTCCTGCATGAGGGGACGCATCCTGGCGCCGAGCACGCGCCCGGCTTCGAGCTCATCGTGCGTGGCGCGCACCGTCTCGAGCAGCGCCACGATGCGCGCCACGCCGTCCTGGACCGTCTCGAGGCCGGTGGCGAGCGCCGTCACACGCTTGCCATAGGGCGAGCCCTTGGCCGTGCCAGACGCCTCGGTCACCACGCGCCATGCTGCGCCGGTGGTCACGAGCTGGCGTTCGACCGCCGGGACCACCGCGGTGTTCAAGAGGTCGACCAGCGTCTCGGCTTCGAGCAGCACCTGCTTCAGGTAGCGCTCCGCCGCGACGTTGAAGCGTGCGTCCACCTCGAGCTGCGACAGCACACCGGTACGAATCAGGAACTCGTGGTGCTGCGGCTTCATCACCTCGGCCAGGGCCGCGGGTGTATCGGCGAGGTTCGGCAGCTTGCGCTTGGCTGCGTCCGCCTTCCACTCCTCGCTGTAGCCATTGCCCTCGAAGCGCACCGCCGCCGTTTCGGTGAACACCTCGCGCAGCAGCTCCACCACCGCCTGGTCGCGGTGGGCGGGCGAGCCCGCGAGTTTGTGCTTCAAGCGCTCGGTCATGTCGTGCAGCGCATCCGCCGCCGCAGCGGTCAGCACGGTCATGGGTACGGCGCAGTTCTGCGAGCTGCCCACGGCGCGGAATTCGAACTTGTTGCCGGTGAACGCGAACGGCGAGGTGCGGTTGCGATCGGTGTTGTCCTTCGACACCGCGGGGAGCTTCGCGACCCCCATCTCCAGCAGGAACGTCTCCGGATCCTTCGCCGCCTCGCCCTTCATGAGCCGCTCGATGACCTCGGACAGTTGCTGCCCAACGAAGGCCGACAGGATCGCCGGCGGTGCCTCGTTGGCACCGAGGCGCAGATCGTTGTTGGAGCCGGACACCGACCAGCGCAGCGCCACGGCATGGTCGTGCACCGCCTTCAGGCACATGGCGAGGAACGCGAGGAAGCGCAGGTTCTGGTGCGGGGTCTTGCCCGGGTCGAGCAGGTTCTCGCCGCGGTCGGTCATCATGGACCAGTTGCAGTGCTTGCCGCTGCCATTGATGCCGGCGTAGGGCTTCTCGTGCAGCACGCACACGAAGTCGTGCCGCCGCGCGACGCGGCGCGCCACGTCCATGGTCAGGACGTTGTGGTCGTTGGCGAGATTCACGTCCTCGAAGATCGGCGCCATCTCGAACTGCATCGGCGCGACCTCGTTGTGCCGCGTGCGCACCGGGATCCCCAGCAGGTAGAGCTCGTACTCCATCTCCTCCATGAACGCGAGCACACGCGCCGGGATAGTGCCGAAATAGTGATCCTCGAACTGCTGATGGCGCGCTGAACCCGCACCCAGCAGCGTGCGCTCGCTGAGCGTGAGATCCGGGCGCAGCGAAAAGTGCGCGGCGTCGACGAGGAAGTACTCCTGCTCGCAGCCGAGCGTGGCCGACACCGCCTTCACGTCCACGTCCCCCAGCAGCTTCAAGAACGCAGTGGCGTTGCGCGACAGCGCCTCGAGCGAGCGCAGCAGCGGCGTCTTGTGATCGAGCGAGTGACCGTGGTAGCTGATGTAGGCGGACGGGATGCACAGCGTGCGTCCGTTGGTGCTCTCGACCAGGAACATCGGCGAGCTCGGGTCCCACGCGGTATAGCCGCGCGCCTCGAACGTGCTGCGCATGCCGCCGGAGGGGAACGAGCTGGCATCGGGCTCGCTCTGCCACAGCTGCGAGCCAGAGAATTTCTCCAGCACGCGCAGCTCGCCGGCCAACTGCACGTTCAGGTCCATGAAGCTGTCGTGCTTCTCGGCCGTGAGCCCGGTCATGGGCTGGAACCAGTGCGTGAAGTGCGTGGCGCCGTGCGCCACGGCCCAGTCGCGCGCGACCGAGGCGACGGCCTCCGCGACCTCGCGCGTCAGCGGCGCGCCATGGCGCAGCGTGGACAGGAGCGCGTTGTAGACCTCGCGCGGCAGCTTCTCGCGCAGCTTGATGAGGTCGAGGACGTGGCGGCCGAAAAAGCTGCTCACCGGGGCGCGATGGCCGTCGGGCAGGCGCGGGGCGTCGAACGTGCGGGGCTGGCGCGCGCTCACTTCGAGCCGCGCCACATTGCGTGGCGAATACATGCGGGACTCCCGGGTTCTGACCACGACGAGCCCGTGAGCCCGCGCGCGATCGGTTGGGATGCGGAGCCAGCAAGAGCCCGGACGGACCCACGCGCGACTCCCTGCAGTGCAGCCATGCTACTTCATCAGTATCGGCGGCGGGAAGGGCGGTCTCGATACGTTAAACGCTGGGTTGCGAGTCCATGCCAGAGCGGTCGTCGCCGGGGGTGAACCGTGCTCCCGCCAAGGCGAACGCTCGGTCAGCGCATCCCTGCGCTTCCCTCGCTCGGCGTTCGGCTCGCTCCGCCATTCCATGGCTCCCGCGAGCCTCTCGACGTCGCCATGGCGAGAGCACGGCCCACCCCCGGCTCGTCCATTCGATGCGTGCCTCGCGACGCCGCCCTATCGAGAACGTCCTTCCCGCCGCCGTCCGGTAGCGGTGGTCAGAACTCCGGGCCGATGCTGAAGTGCCAGCGCGGACTGCGCGTGGCCTGGAGGTCCGTGGCCCAGGCCACGTCGAGCTTCATCGGCAACCCCAGCAACCACGAGCGGATGCCGGTCCCGAATGCGAAGTGCGTGTCGGTGAGATGCCGGCCGCGCTCGTCCACCCCCCAGAAGCGCGGCCGCGTATCCCCGTTCCACACCATGCCGAGATCGGCGAACAGCGCGCCACGCAGGCGCAGGTTGCCGATCGGCAGCGGACCCACCACGCCCAGGTTCTCGATGAACGGGAACCGCAGTTCGAGGTTCGCCATGGCGAGGTGCGTGCCGATCAGGCTGAAGTCGGGGAAGCCACGCAGCGTCGAGAAGCCGCCGATGCGAAACGCCTGCGGATCGCGGCCGCTGCTCGTGCCGCCCAGCGCGCGGAACGCGAACGAGTAGCGGTGCGACAGGTCCCAGTAGCGCCGCCGGTCGAACGTCACGGTCTGGTACGACAGCGCCTTCGGGAACAACGGCAGCGACGGGCTGTAGGTCAGGTTCCAGCGCCCGCCGTTCACCGGCCCGAACTCGCCGAACAGCGAGTTGTCGCCGACCAGCGACAGCGACGGCGACGACACCGAGCGGAACTTGCGATTCGCGCGCACGATGTCGCCGCTGGCCAGCACCTCGAAGAACTGTTCGTCCACGAACATCTGGGTGAACTGCGCTTCGACGCGGCGGAAGCGGTCGAACGGATAGCTCACCCCCGCCAGCGCGCCGAACGTGCGCTCCGAGAACAGCTGGGCGCTGGTCAGCTGCTCACCCAGCGAGGTGACGCGCGACTGGAAGAAGTTCTTGAAGTGGAACGCGCCCACGTTCCAGTCCAGCCGGTGCGGCAGCACGCTGTAAATCAGCAGCGCATTGGCGTCCTGGATCGAGTTCGAGAACACGTTACCCGCGAAGTACAGGCTGTGGTCGCCGAGAAAGTCGCTGAACGCGATCTGCGTCGAGCCCGCGAAGCCGTAGCTGCTTGCCGCGAGCGCGCCGATCTGCAGCGCCTCGGGGGCCAGGTGCCAGTGGTAGGGCGCCGGCTTCTGGCCGAGCACGCTGTCGGACAGCGCGAACGGGCCGCCGCGCTCCACGAGCGGCGTGAGGACAGGCAGTGGCGTGTGCACCGTATCCGCCTCGGGCGTCATGCCCATCGGTGTCGGGAAGCCGCCGCCATTCCACGCCGGCGGCTCGAACGCCACCGGGCGGAACGGGCCGCGCGGGCCACCCGGCCGCTCGCCGCGTCCGGACCCCATGGACAGCGTCGTATCCGGCACGGTCGCCGAATCCGGCCACGCGGACGCCAGTGCGCCGCGCGCCGAGCGCGCACTCGTGTCGGCGGCCGGGGCACGCCGCGCGGACGCCATCGACAGCACCGAGCCGGGCGAGTTCTCGCGCAGGCGCCGCAGCACCGGGTCCGAGTCGAGCGGTTGCTGCACCGAGAAGATGTCGAAACCGCCGCGGTCGAACGCCGCGAACACCAGCCGGTCGTTCTGTCGCGACCACGACAGCGACAGCACGCCGCCGGTCAGGTCGGTGAGCTGCGTGATCGTGCTGTCGTGCGTGTCGAACAGGGCCAGGTTCGGCGCCCCGCTCCTGTCAGTGATGAATGCCAGTCGCCGGCCGTCGGGCGACCACGCCGGGGCGTGGTCGTCACCGGAGGTGTCGAGCAGGAAGCGCGTCGTGTGCGTCGCCAGGTCCATGTCGAACAGCGCATAGCGTCCGAAACCCTCGGGCTTACGCTCCGGGCTCAACACGACCGGGGCGAGCCGGTCCGAGGCGAACGTGATGCGCTTGCCGTCCGGCGACCAGGTCGGCTCCTTCTCGTCCCAGGCGTCGTCGGTGATGCGCGTGGTCTCGTTCGTGCGCGCGTTCACGATCCACAGGTCGGAGCGGCCGTGGGACAGCGCCGAGACCACGATCGAGTCCGAGGCCGGCGACCAGGCCGGGAACGACAACTCGTCGCCCGGCACCTCGAGCCGCTTCAAGACGCGTCCGTCGTTCGCGTCCACGATGTACAGCCGGTCGCGACCGGCGCTGCCCGCCACCAGTGCCAGGCGGTTGCCGTCGGGCGACCAGGCAATGGAGGTGCGCAGCAACGGGATGGCCTCGAACATCACGTTGCGTTCGGCGCGCACGACGCGGCGCAGCACGCGGCCGTCGTAGGCCGACATCAGGTAGACATCGTTGTACTGGCGCCGGTCGCTGAAGTAGGCGATGCGGTCGCCCTGCGGAGACACCGAGGGCCAGAAATTCAACAGGCTCTCATCGTGACGATGGTCGGTGAGCCGGCGTGCGAACTTGTCCGGGTGGTCGAGGCTCGCGAGCGTCGGCCAATACTTCTTCCGCAACTGTTCGCGCCACTGCTCGTCAAAACGCTGCGGTGTCATGCCGTAGGTGCGCTGGAAAGCGCGCTCGAAGTTGTGCATCTGGCGCGCGCGGCGCAGCACGTCGCGGAACCGGTCCTCACCATAGCGCTGGATCAGGAACTCGATGGCGCACTGCCCCATCTTGTAGACGAGATAGCCGCCGGTGAACTCGAGCGGCGGCAGGTAGCCGGTGAGCGTGCCGTCGCGCACGTACATCTCGGCATTGGGCTCCATCCCGAGCGAGAAGTACTCGGCCATGCCTTCTGCGAACCACAGCGGCACATTGAACAAGCCCTGCCCGGACAGCAGCGATACGCCGGGCGAATTGTAAAAGATGTCGAACTGGAACGCGTGCGTCAGCTCGTGCACGAGCACGTGGCGGAAGTCCTCGTACGAACCCGAGAACGGCACCACGACGCGGTCGCGCAACGCTTCCGTGAAGCCGCCCGTCGAGCCGTCGATCAGCTCGGTCGTGACGTTGGTCTCGGCGAAGTCCTGGTGCGAGGCGTAGAGGATGATCGGGATGCGCTTGCTGAGCGCGTGGCCGGTGCGCTTGGCGAACAGCGCCTGCGTCTTCTCGGCCAGGTCGAGCGTGCGCATCGCCAGGCTGTCCGCGCCGGCGTCGAAGTACACCTCGAAGTGGTCGGAGCGGATCGAGTGCCAGTCGTGTTCGCGGTACTGCACCTTGTTCTGGCCGAAATACTGAGCGTGAGCTAGCCCCGCGCCCCCGAGCAGGCCCACCAGCACCAGCCCCATGCACACGAGGCGGTTCCATCGAGCGTGCATCCCGTGCATCCGGAATTCCTTTCTTCCCAGGTCGTTCGCGTGGCGTAGCGTCTGCTTGGATTCTACACCCGGCTGGGCCGCTTCGTTCCAATCGCGACCCCGACGCGTGCGTCAGTATTCCCAGCGCGCCTTGAGGTTGAGGTTGAAGTCCGTGTTGGGCTGTACCGTGCTGCCCGAGGCGTGCCGCCTTGACACGCCGCTGGTCACGAAGATGAAGCGGTTGACGCGGTATTCCGCCTCGACGTTCTGGTCGATGAGGCTGGTGGGATCCAGTTGCGACGCCGTGCCACCCTTGATCAGCCGCTGCTGGTAGCGCAGCGCCAGCTTGTCGGTGAGCTGTGAGCCCGCGCCGACGAGGAGCCCGCCCTGCCCGTTCAACACGCCGCCCTGGTCGCGCTGCAGCTCCCAGTCGGTGATCGCGCCGTTGAAGAACTTGGACAGGTCCGCAGAGAGCTGGGAGTTGAGCTGGCGGCTGAAGTAATTGTCGAGCGGGTTCGCCACCGTTCCGACGGTCAGCTGGGTGATGCCCTGCAGGTTCCTGCCCACGGTCAGCGCGGCGAGGATGGAGCGCTGGTCAGCACCCGGATTCGAGCTGGTGAGCGAGATGACCGGCTTGCTCGAGCGCCCCGAGAGCTGCGCCGTGATCGTCTCGAGCTGGGCGCTCGGATCGGTCGTCGCGGGCCGGAGCCGGGTCTCAGCCGCGATGTCGAGTAGCGGGTCGACTCCCTGCTGGTTGTCGAATGTGAGGTCGGCGTTCAGCACCCGGAAGCGGTTGCTGAGGAACGAGTAGGTCCCGCGCAACGCGTGCATCTCGCCGTAGATGAGCAATGAATCCGGTGTCTGCTGCAGGTCGAGCGCGGCGTTGAACTCGAGGTCGGCGTCCTCCGGTCGCCAGCGCAGGTTGCTGGTGGCGTCGGCCTGGATGCGATAGGTCCAGTACAGCGGCTGCGTCGAAGCGGCACGTCTCTGGACCTCGGATTGCTTGGCAAAATCGAACTCGATGACGCCTTTCTTGATACGCGCTTGGCCCGTCACTTGCGGGAGCCGTTCGCCGCCCACCCGCGGGCCGTCGCTCACCACGAAGTCCCCATCGAACAGCAGCGCGTACAACCCCTCCTCCGACGCCGCGAAATCGCGCAGCGCGAGCTCGAAGCGGTAGTTCTTGAGATGGCCGCCGTCCAGCAGCACCGCGCCGTTGGACCACACGCGTCCGGTGCGCCCCTGCCGCGCCCACAGCGTGTCGAGCGTGATGCGCGACTGGTCGAAGTGCAGGTCGGCGCCCAGGCCCTCGAGCACCTCGCTGCGATTGATGGGTCGCACCAGCCCGTCGCGGATGTGGCTCTTGCCCGAGAGGCGCGGAACGCGCGCGGTGCCGGACAAGTCGGCGGTGAGGTCGAACTTTCCACGTGCCGACTGCAGCTGCGGCACGAGCAGCGGCAGCACTTGCAGGTCTCCGGCCGGGATGTCGATGTGCCCGCTGATGGGCAGGTCCGGCACCTCGGGTGCCTGTCCGAGCGCCAGCTTGAGCGGCACGCTCAAGTGCGCGGACGACTCCACGTTCTGCATGTGTGCGCGCAGGTCGCGAGCCTCGAACCGGCCGTCGGCATAATGCGCCTTGAGGTCCACTCGCTCGGCGTGGATGTCGCGCCAGCCGAACCGGTCGGCGTGCGCGTCCACGTCGAACACTGGCCGAGCTGGGCTGCCGGCGAGCGCCAGCGTGCCCGAGATACGCCCGTCCCAGCCGGCGGCGGACGGCATCAACGACGCGAGCGGTGCCACCGGCAGCTTGTCCGCCGTGGCGTGCCCGCGCCAGCTGCCCGCATCGTGCAGCCAACGGAGCAACGCCGTCGCCGACAGCGAGTCGGGGAACTCGGACAGCGCGCGCTCGATCGCGCCGGCCGCGCGCAACGAGCCGCCCCCGAGGTCGAAGCGACCGTCCTCCAGCTCCAGCCGGTGCGCTCCACCCGCGAGCATCAGCGACAACGAATCGGCCGCGTGTCCCCCGAACGCCGGTGCACGCGAGCGCCCTTCGAATCGCCAGCGCGGATCGCCCGAGCGGCCCTGGATGCTGAGCTTCATGTCGGCATGGCCCGCCACGCCCCAATCCGGCGGCAGACCGACGTGCGCCAGATCCAGCCGCTGTCCGGTGAACTCGAAATCGTACGGACCGCCGGGCGCGGCCCAGCGTCCGCGCGCCTCGACATGGGCATTGCGGTCATCGGCGGCCAGCCGCTCGAACACGACACCGCCGGGATCTCCGGTCAGCCGGACCGGAGGCTCGGCCGTGAAATGATACTGCTTGCTCCTCACCTCGGCGCTCGGCAGCGTCATCCACCACGACGCGCCGTTCCACGACGCCTGCCCCGTCAGGGTGAGCGTCGTGTCGCCCGCCTCCGCGGTGAGCGGCGAGAAGCGCACGACCTGGTCCCCCAGCACGATCGGGGCGGCGGCGCTGTCGATGTGGACCCCGGTGAAGAACCCGTCGCGAGCGCTGCCCTGCGCGCTCAGGTCGGGCGTCGGCAGCAAGCGTCCATGCAGGCCGTCCAGCTCCCACTCGGCGAACTTCGCCGATGCCCAGCGCATGCCGCTGCCGGCGAGAGCTCCGGTCACGTACAGCGCACCGGCCCGCTCCTCGACCGTACCGTCCGCCTGGTCGAGCATGCCGGTGAGTCCGCTGGCATGGCCGTCCGGCCACTCCTCGAGCGGCAGGTCGCGGATCGTGTACGGACCGCTCCAGCCGCCGCCGTGATCGGTGTGACCGTGCAGCGTGAAGTGGCCGCCGCGGCGCGTGCCGATGACGCTGAACGAATCGGGCGCCTGCGGCGGATAGTCCACGCGCACGCGGGCGCTGTCCGCGTGCCAGCCCTGCCACTCCGATGCGAGCAGTCGCGCCTCGAGCAGGCCGGTCGGCCGGCCGCGCGTCTCGAGCGCATAACGGAACCAGCCATTCAGGTCGCCGCGCGGCCAATGGTCCAGATGCAACGCGTGCCAGTGCGAGGGATCGGCGTGCCGGGCGTCGCCGGAGATCTCCCAGCCGGCGCGCGTCCAGCGCAGCCCACCCGCCAGGTCGCCCGCCGCAGAGTGCGCGGCCAGCGAGTCAAGCGTGAGTTGCTGGCCCTTCCACGTCGCGATGCCCGTGCCCTCCGCGGCGAGCCCGTCCCATTCGAGTGTAGTGCGGAAACGCCCGCTCCAGTCGCCGTGTCCCTCGGCGTCGAGCACGAATGCGCCGTCCCCGGGAACGTCAAAAGAGCGGTTATCGAACACCTTCGCGAGCCACTGCC
>JAYVCN010000330.1:0-5809 GCA_043749875.1 Candidatus Eiseniibacteriota bacterium
GTCCTCCACCATGGTCGCATCCGCGAGACCGGGAGCCACGCCGAACTTCTCGCGCTGGGCGGGCTCTACCACCGCCTCGTGCAGCTCCAGTACCTCGGCAGCACCGCGGCACCGCCCGCGGGCGTTTCGCCGGCCTAAAGGCGGGACCACTTGTCGTGCAGGACGCAACCGACACGATGCGAAGTTGGTAAGCGCGGTCGCTCGACGTTCAATCGGCGTTGACTCTGCCCCGCTCCCTGACTAAACTCTGTTCTGTCACTCCGCTCTCCCTCTCTCTCTCTCTCCGGAGGTGACTTCATGCAGTTGGGACGGAAGATCCGTGATCTGCGGCTTCGCCGCGGTCTCACGGTTCAGCAGTTGGCAGAAGCAACCGGGCTCTCGAAAGGTTTCGTGAGCCAGGTCGAAAACGGTCGTACTTCTCCTTCGCTCGCTACGCTCTACGATCTCGCCAAGTCGCTCGAGACGTCAGTCGCGTATCTGGTCGTCGAAGAGGATCAGGTTCCCTACGTGGTGCGCCGCGCTGAGCGGCCCAACATGAGCGTCAATGGGAACGCGTCCCGCGTCGAGGTGATGTCCGCGCAGCCGCGGCGGAACCTCGAATTGTTGCACTGCGAGCTGCCTCCGGGCGTCTCGATGAGCGACAAGCGCCATTTCCACCACGGCGAGGAAGTCGTGCTGTGCGTGGAAGGCCGCGTGAGTCTTGCGTGCGGTGAGCATGTCGTCATGCTCGATGCTGGCGATTCCTGCCACTTCGATGGACGCGTGCCACACTCGCTCGAGAACGCCGGCGACACGACGGCGCGCCTGTTCATCGCCCTCACCCCTGCCGCTTTCGAGCCGCTGATGCGGTCTCGGGGCGAAGGGTCGAACGGGCACACGGTGGATACGGCGGTCCTCGACACGATCGGCTGAGTCGGTCACACGCTGGGAGAGGCGGCGGCCCGCGAGGGCCGTCGCCTCGTTGTCTTTTCGGCAGGGAGGCTGAGCACCCATGACGGCGCTGGTTCGCGCATGGCGCGACTTCGGGGATGCCGCGCGACTCTTCTCGCGGCCCGCGCGTCTCTACCTCGGCGCCGAGTTCCTGATGTGGACCGCGCACGGCATCTTCTCGGTGCTGTTCAACCTGTATCTGGTCGAAGCCGGCGCGAGCGAAGCGTTCGTCGGCCGCGCCATTTCGGCCAGCGCGCTCGGCATGGTGGTGGCCGCGCTGCCCGCGGGCGCGCTCGCGGACCGTTGGGGGCGCCGGCGCACGCTGATGCTGGGAGCCGTACTCGAGGGACTGGGGCACCTGTTGCGCGCTTCGTCGACGCACGGCTCGCTGGTGCTCGGCGCGGGCTTCGTGGCCGGATTGGGCCAGTCGCTGTTCCAGATCGCCGCCGCGCCGTTCCTGACCGACCACTCCACGCCGCGCGAGCGCACACACCTGTTCAGCATGTTCTTCGCGAGCGCGCTGCTCGCGGGTGTGTTCGGCAACGCCGTGGGCGGCGCCCTGCCGTCGCTGGTGCGCGCCGTGGCCCCGGGCGTGACGCTGTTCGCCGCCTACCGCGTGGCGCTCTTGACCGGCGCGCTGTGCGCGGCCGCGGCAGCGCTGCCCCTGCTGGCACTGCGCGGGCTCGTGGAGCCGCAGCCAGTCGCGGGAGCCCCGCCGCCGGCACCGCATGAGACGCGCCGGCTGGTCCCGATTGCAATGAACGCCGCGCTCATCGGCTGTGGCGCCGGGCTCGTCATCCCGTTCATGAACCTGTACTTCAAGAACCGCTTCACGTGCACGAGTGGCCAGATCGGCGCTTTCTTCAGCATCGCGCAGGTATTCACGGCGGTGGCCGCGCTCGCGGGCCCTGCGGTGGCACGCCGCTTCGGCAAGCTGCGCACGGCGGTGGCGTCGGAACTGCTGTCGCTGCCGTTCCTGGTCACGCTCGGCGGCGAGCGGCACCTGCCCGTGGCGGTGGCCGCGTTCTGGCTGCGCGCCACGTTCATGCAGGCCTCCACGCCGCTGCTCCAGGCGTTTGTGATGGAGGTGCTGCCCCAGGAGCTGCGGGCGCGGTCCACGAGCCTCAACAACATGCTGTGGAACCTGGGCTGGGCGGTGAGCGCCACCATGGCCGGCGTGATCATCGAGCGTTTCGGCTACGCGGTGCCGTTCTACCTGACCGCCACGCTCTACCTCACCGCGGCGCTCACGTTCTACCGCGCGTTCCGCGGTACGCACGAGTCGTCCTCGGCAGAGCTGCGGCTGTCGGAGGAAGCCAAGGGGCTGCGCGGCGACGGACCGGGGACGGACTGAGTACACGATCCACACGCCCGCGGCGCGGATGCCGGCCTGCCGCGGCCCCGCGCGTGACCCGGGCAGCCAAGCTGACTATGCTGCGTGCTGGTCTCCCGGTCGCCTCAGCCTCGGGCGGCAGGGTTGCGGAGGGATGCCATGAAACGCCTGTTGCTGTTCGCGCTGCTCGCGGCTGCGGCCTGGTACGGCTGGAAGCACCACGATGAACTGCACCTGCACGGCACGCACAAGTTCGTGGCCGTGAACCACTCCGGACACGCACTCGAGCGCTTGCGCATCCAGGTCGCGGGGCAGGCGTTCGCGATCGAGTCACTCGAGCCGGGCGCCACCACGGAGCTGGGATTGCGCTCCGAGCAGGACGGGGCGTTCGACGTGCTCTGGAACGTGCGCGGGATCGATGGCGAAAAACACTGGACCGGAGGCAGCTTCAATCACGGCCCGGTGCTGATGCGCCACCGGCTCGAGTTCGTGGACGGCGACGGGGTGGTCTGGGACAGCGAGCGCATCGCGACCGCGTCGACGCGCGCTCGCTGAGCGGCTAACCGACACGCGTCCCCACCGGCACGGGCCCGCGCTGGATCTTGCCGGTGGTGGTCTTCGGGAACTCGTCGGTCCGCACGATGACGCGCTTCACGCGCTTGTAGGAAGCCAGCACCTCGCAGCGCGCCTCGACCTCGGACTTGAGCACGCGCTCCACGAACGCGTCGTCGCACGCGCGACCCTGCGAGCGGGCCAGCTCCGCGAGCCTGACGAGGTTGGGCACGATATGCGCGTGCACCTCCTCGCGCTCGCCGCGCGGGTCACGGCCGCCCGCGACCACCACCTCGAGCACGTAGTGTGAATTGCTGAGCTGCACCTCGATCTCCTCGGGGTAGATCTTCTTGCCCGCGGCCGTCGCGATCATGTTCTTGAGCCGGCCGGTGATGCGCACCCGCCCGTCGGTCTGAACTCGGCCCAGATCGCCCGTGTGAAACCATCCGTCGCGCAGGACTTCAGCGGTCAGCTCCGGTTGCCGCCAGTAGCCGAGCATGACGTTCGGTCCGCGCACCGCGATCTCACCGTCGCCGTCCGCGTCGGGAGCTTCGATCTTCACCTCGATGCCGGGCATGGGCCAACCCACCGCGCCCGGGGTGGGATGATGCGGACGATTCGCGCACACCACCGGCGAGGTCTCGGTGAGCCCGTAGCCCTCGACCATCGGCCAGCCGAAGTCGATGTAGCGCCAGAACACGTCCGGCGCGAACGGCGCGGCACCGGTGACGAACATGCGCAGCCGGTCGAGTCCCGCCTTCCGCCGCAGCGGGCGTACCAGCGTGCGCCCAAGGCGCAAGCCGGTGGCGCGGCGCACCAGCCGCGACAGGCCGAGCAGCGATCTGGCGAGCAGCCGGGTGGGCAGCGGCGCTTCGTCGATCGCGTTGCGGATTGCCGTCATGAGCTTCTCGTAGAGGAGCGGGACGCCGATGAACAGCGTGGCGCCGCTCGACGCCATATCCTCGCGCAGCTCGCGCGAGGCGAGCCCGCGCGCGTAGCACACGCTCGCACCCACGCGCAGCGGACACAGCAGGCCAGCGGTGGACTCGAACGTGTGGTGCAGCGGCAGGATGCTCAGGAACCGGTCGGTGGAACTGAACTCGAATGTGCGCACCACGGACTCGACGTTGCTGAGCAGGTTCGTGTGCGACAGCATGACGCCCTTCGCCTGAGCCGTCGTCCCGGAGGTGAACAGGAGCACCGCGAGGTCATGGGGCTGCGCCGCCGGCGCGGGCGCCGCCGTTGTCACGTACTCGCGCAGCGCCTGGTCCCAGTGCGGCAGATGGGGGACGGGATCCAGCGCGACCAAGCCCAGCAAGCGGCGCCGCGCGAGGCGCGCGGCTTCCAGCACCGGCAGGTGGCGCGCATCGCACACGGCGTGCGTGGCCTCGGCGAACGCCAGGATCTCGCCCACCTCCAGGTCTTTCAGCTGCGCGTCGAGCGGCACGACCACGGCTCCGGCCGCGAGCACCGACAGGTAGGCGAGCCCCCATTCGGGGCGGTTGTCGCTCTGCAGCGCCACGCGTGCGCCCGGACGAACGCCCTCGCGCTCGAGCAGCGCGGTGAACGCACGCACCGCACGGGCTGCGGCCATGAACGTGTAGCCCGACCACGTGCCGCCAGCATGGCGCAACAGGAACGGCCGTTCCCCGTAGCGCTCCGCTGCGTACTCGACGAGCTCGGGAACGAGCCGCACCACCGGAGCCGGTGCGGACAGTCGCTGGGACATGCGCCGAACCTTGGCGCCGTCGCGCGCTCCGGTCAACCGGGCTTGCGGGCGACCACGATGTGCGCGAGCACCTCACGCGGATCGAATAACAACCGGTCGATGAGCTCGAATCCCACCTGCAGCATGACGTAGAGCAGCCGCACCGGCAGCTCGGTGAGCACGCGCGTGGGGCCGCGATTCAGACGCTGCAGCGCGGCGATAGTGCTCAGGCCCACGCGCGCCCACAGCCCGCCCACCGGGACGAACTCGACCGGCTCGAGCCCGGCGCGTCGCAGCAGCAGCTCGGCGCCGAAGCGGGTGAAGCGAAAGTAGTCGTGCGGCTCGTCGTGCAACGGCACCATCTGCGTGAACTCCAGGATCAGCACGCCGCCCGGCTTGAGCAGCCGGCTTGCCTCCGCGATCATGCGGAGCGGATCCGGCAGGTAGGTGAGCATGGACAACCCCAGCACGGTGTCGAACGACCCGGTACGAAACGGTTGCGCTTCAGCGGTCGCGAAGGCGTCCGGCCTCGCGCGGCCCAGATAGCGCGAGGCGGCAAGGTCGCTGCCCCAGTAGCGCCGCACGCGGCCCGTGAACACGTCTGCAAAGGGTTTGGAGCCGCAGCCCACGTCGAGCAGGTCGCCGTGCGCGTGCACGCGCACGCGCTCGAGCGCGGCGATGATCTTGTGGTTCGCGAGCCAGTTGAACTTCCATGGCGTGAACCGGCCGGTGGCCCCGGAGGTGATGCGCCGCCATGGGCCAGGGTCGCGCACCGGGGGCGGGCCGCTCACGCGTGCGTCCACTCGAGCACGTACTCGCCGAGATTCAGGCGGGCTTCGACCTGGCCCTGCTCCACCACCACCTCGGCTTTCTTATCGTCGTGCGGACCGAGCAGTCGGATCCCGGTGACACCTTCCGGCGCGCTGAAGCGCAGGCTCTCGCGCGGCACGCCGTAGTGTCGCAGCAGCACGCCGCGCCCCGCCAGCTCGCGCACCGACCATGAGCGTTCGGCGAGCTGGCGCAGCTCGTGATCGGTCACGAACACGGCGCCGTCGGCGCACAGCCGCTGGAGCAGCGCGGAGAGTGCGGCACGGCTCGCCTGCGACCACGCCGCATCGAGGTGCGCATAGTTCATGCGATGCGTGCTGATCACCGCCGGCCGGCCGTGACTCCAGGCCTCGCGCGCCGCACGGTGTGCGGTCTCGAGCCCGCGACGACCCGGAGCGGAGGCCTTGCCCTCCGGCTCGAATGCGATGCGCGGCGGCAGGTAGAAGCGCGTGCCCTCG